>DOJA01000185.1:1056-2786 GCA_003511945.1 Phycisphaerales bacterium
GTGGAGATGCCGATCTCGGCGCCGAGGCCGTACTCGCCGCCGTCGGCGAAGCGGGTGGAGCAGTTCACCATGACGCTGGCGGAATCCACGAGCGCAACGAATCGCTCTGCGGCGGCGATGGATGATGTGACGATGGCCTCGGTGTGCTGCGAGCCGTAGCGCCGGATGTGCTCGCAGGCGCTCTCGAGGGAGTCGACGACCCGGACCGCGAGGATGAGGTCGAGGTACTCGGTGCTCCAGTCTTTCTCTGAGGCGGGGCGGGCCGCGGGGAGCAGACGCCGGGCCTCGTCGTCGGCGCGGAGTTCGACGCCCCGCTCCGCCAGCGCGGCGCCGACGCGGGGCAGGAACACGGTGGCGATGTCACGGTGCACGAGCAGCGTCTCGGCGGCGTTGCACACGCCCGGGCGCTGGGCCTTGGCGTTGACGGTGATGGCTACCGCGCTGTCGAGCATCCCGTCGAGGTGCGCGTCGATGTAGACATGGCAGTTGCCCGCGTCGTGCTTGACCACGGGGATGCGGGCGGCGTCGGTCACGGCGCGCATGAGCCCGGGCCCGCCGCGGGGGATGGCCAGGTCGATGACCTTCTCCAGTCGGACGAGGTGCCCGATGGCGGCGCGATCAGGGGAATCAACGAACCCGAGCGCCCCGGCGAGCCCGGCGCGTTCGAGCGGCGCGCTGAGCGCGCGGACGATGGCCCGGTTCGAGGCCAGCGCCTCGGACCCGCCCCGCAGGACGACCGCGTTGGCGGACCGGAGGCACAGGGCGGCGGCGTCGCTGGTCACATTCGGGCGCGATTCGTACACCACCAGGACGACCCCGATCGGCACACGGCGCTTCTCGAGGCGGATGGCGCTCGCCAGCACCCGCCCATCGACGACGCGCCCGACGGGGTCGGGCTGGTCGGCGATGGCCTCGACGGCTCGGGCCATCTGTTCGACTCGGGCAGGGTCCAGGCGCAGCCGATCGCGGAGCGCGGGGGTCAGGTCGGCCGCGCGGGCCATGTCCTGCGCGTTCGCGCCGACGATCGTTGCGCCGGCCTCGCGCAGGGAGGCGCCCATCTCGCGGAGCAGGCGCCCGCGCTCGGCCCCCGGGAGGGTGCGCAGGCGAGCGGAGGCCTCGCGGGCCGCCCGGGCGACGCGTTCGCACAGCACGCGGGTGTCGTCGCCCGATGCGGTCATGGTCCGGGGCTCGCGGGCAGGGGCTGGACTTCGAAGCGGACGCTCCGTTTGGATGGCGTCGCCTGCACGCCCGCGGGCAGGGGCGTCACCACTCCACCCCGCAGCAGGAACACGCTGATGTCCTTGGAGGTCACCATCGCTTCCAGGTCGTCGCTGGACAGCGCCAGCACCGCGACGGCGCGATCGGTCCCCGAAGCGATGGCGTCCAGGGCGTCGGCCGGCCCGGCGAGCGAGACCGTGACGAACTCGTCCTCCTCGTCCACGCGCACGCGCCAGCGCTCGGTCTCGATGGGCGGGAGGACGACCTGAACCGGGACGAGCGTGAGGTCGCGGGTCGCGTTGCGGTTGCGGATGGTGAACTCGACGGCAGCGCCGCGGTCGAGGAGCGTGCTGTCGGCTCCGAGGAGTGCTTCGGGCAGTTCCAGAGGCACATCCTGGAGCCGGGCGGCACCGCTCGGAGGAAGCGAGCGCAGCTGCTGCGGCGTCGGGCGGGCGATGACCCGGTGCGCCTCGGACCCGCCCGCCCCTCCCCCCCCGGCCCCGGAAGGCACC
>DOJA01000217.1:0-192 GCA_003511945.1 Phycisphaerales bacterium
CCGGGACCGCCAGCATCGACAGCGCCGCGACGACACGCAGTGTGGTGTTCATGGGCAAGGCCTACCGACGCGCGCCCGCCCGGGTTGCCCGGCGTCGCGCGCAGGCGCATCCAAGCGATGCGTCCGCGCCGCTTCGATCCGGCTCTCCGCGCGCCGGCGCGATCTGGTTCCCCTCCCAAGGCGGGCGATTCA
>DOJA01000217.1:261-3838 GCA_003511945.1 Phycisphaerales bacterium
GATTCACTCGCCCGCCGCTCCACGCCCTCTCGACTCGTCCGCGCGCAGCGTGCGGACGAAGCGCCTAGTGGACCAGCGCGTGCGCCTTCTCGATCACCTCGATCACCTGGCGGACCTGGAAGGGCTTCTTCAGGAAGTTGTCGAAGCCCTGCTGCCGCAGCGTCAGGGCCTGGCCGTCGGTCAGCTTCCCGCTCATCGCGATGATCCGGGTCATCGCCAGGTCATCGCTGGACCGGACGGACTGGGCGATGTGCCGCGCGTCGCCCTCGCTGCCCAGGTGAATGTCCAGCAGCACGACATGCGGCTTGAACTTCTCGCACTCCAGCCCGGCCTCGAACCCGTTCCGGCAGGTCCGCACCTCGTACCCCGCCTGCTCCGCGAGCACCTTCCGCAGCGCGTCGGTGATGTCCTTCTCGTCGTCCACCACCAGCACGCGGGTCTTGCCCGACATCACCCCGTCGAGCGGGATGCCGTGGGCCTTCATGAACTGGATCAGGTTGTTCAGCGGGATCCGCCGGTCCTTGGACCCCGGGATCCGGTACCCCTTGAGCTGGCCCGCGTCGAACCACTTCGACACCGTCCGCGGAGCGACATTGCAGATCCGGGCCACCTCGCCGGTCGTCAACACATCCTTCTCAGCCGGCATGGGGACTCCCCTCGCGCTAGAAGACCGCCGAGCGCACCCGCCTCCGCGGCAGGGCCTCGGACTCCACCCGGGCAAACATCGGCGGGTTTTCGGAGTGACTTCACGAGGCCAACGCCCGCAAACCGCTGGGTCACCCGGCGTTATCGCTGCCGCCCCTCCGGCGCGGGTCCGTGTGACCCCGTCCCGCGCGCCCCCATGATCCTCGGCCGCCGCGTTGACACCCTTTCCGTGGAACCAGTACATTGACCAATCCGCATCTGCAGGGCGGGCGGGGCCTGAGTCCGGACCTCCGAAGCGACGAGAAGGGAGCACCCTGTGCTGAATCTGTCCGTGTTTCGTTCGGTCCTGACCCGGGCGGCGCTCTCGGCGGTGCTCGCGATCCCGGCCGCCGGCGCGACGCTGCTGGCCGCGGTCCCGGCGTCCGCGCAGGGCACGACGCAGGCCTCCGAGTTGCAGCTCATCGAAGACTTCATCTTCTATGTCAACATCGCCAACCCCGAACTGGCCAAGGCCAACGCGCAGGCGCTGCTCGATCGGGGCGTCGATCCCAAGCGGTTCCTGGCCCTCGTCGAGGACTCGGCGACGCTCGAAGACCGCTTCGACCGCGCCTACCGCCGGGCCCTGATGTTCACGGACCTGGAGGACATCTCGGCCCGTCTGTACCGGCTGTACGAGGACGGGCGCCTGGCCCGGGCGCGCGATCCCAACGAGATCGCGCGGAACATCGCGCTGCTGACCGGCAACCCGCGCGGCCAGATCCTCGCCCGCGAGCGTCTGGCGGCGGCGGGAGAGTACGCGGTCCCTCAGCTCCTCGATGTGCTCGTCCAGCGCCGCAACCCGCTGCTCGAAGCGGAAGTCGGGCGTCAGCTCGTGCGGATGGGGCGCCAGTCGGTCGCGCCGCTCGCCGTCGCGCTCAACGGGCTTGATGAGACCACGCAGGAGGTCGTCGCCCGCATCCTGGGCGAGCTCCGGTACCCCGCGTCGGCGCCGTTCCTCACGGAACTCGCGCGGACCACGGGGAACTCCGTTGTGCGCGAGTCGGCGCAGCGGGCCTTGGCGCTCATCGGGGGGGGGACAGCCGCGGGGGGCGAGGGCGCCTCGGTCGCGGGGCTGTTCCGGGACCTCGCGGAGGACTACTACGCCGAGCCGGCGGCGCTGACCATGTTCCCCGGTGAGGAGCATCAACTGCTGTGGGACTTTGACCCGACCACGGGGCTGCAGCCGTCCGCGGTGCGGACCGAGGTGTTCCACGAGGCGGTCGCGATGCGCCTCTCGGAGCACGCGCTCACGATCGACCCCACCGATCAGCCGACGATCTCGCTGTGGATCGCGTCGAACTTCTCCCGTGAGCTGGACCAGCCGGAGGGGTACGACAACCCGGCCTACCCGGCGGGGGCGCGGCGCGAGGCGATGTACTACGCCGTGGCCGCCGGCGCGCCCGCGACGCAGCGGGTGCTGGCCCGGGCGCTGCGCGACCGCGACACGAAACTGGCGCGGCTCGCGATCGAAGCCCTCTCCCGCAGCGCCGGCGGGGCCGGGCTTGTGGGCAGCGAGGAGCGGGCGCTGGTGCGGGCGCTCTCGTACCCCGAGCGCCGCGTCCGGTACGAGGCGGCCATCGCGCTCGGGCGGGCCCGCCCGCGCGAGTCCTTCGACGGCGCCGAGACCGTGGTGCCGATCCTCGCCAGCGTGATCCGCGACGCCGCCACCCGCTCCGCCCTCGTCCTCGCGTCGGACATCGAGCGCCAGCAGGTGATCCGCGCGGCCCTGGAGGGCATCGGCTACACCGTGCTGCCACCGGGGTTCACGCTGAGCGACACGCTGGGATCGATCGCAGAAGTCGCGGGCGTCGACCTGATGGTCACCGACCTGACCACCGACACGACGATCGAGGCGATCGACCAGGCCCGGCGCACCGCGCGCCTGCAGGCCACGCCGATCCTCGCGCTCATGAGCGCCGCGGGCTACGCCCAGCACGCGGCCCGGTTCGAGGGCGACGCGCTCACCTCGCTGGCGCGTCAGGGCGTCTCCGACGACCAGATGATCGCGGGCGTCGAGCAGTTGGTGGCCCGCGCGTCGGGTGCGCCGATCGACGCTGAGGAGGCCCGGGGCTACGCCATGCGTTCGCTCGAGGTGCTCCGCGAGATCGCCGTGGGATCGGGCTCGGGCGGGCGCGGGGTGTTCGATGTCGCGGACGCCTCCGTGCCGCTGATGGGCGCGCTCACCGAGGCGAAGGATGAGGTGGTCCGTGCGCGGATCGCGGAGGTTCTGTCATTCATCGGGCAGCAGCGCGTGCAGGTGGCGCTGATGGACAGCGTGATGACCGCCGATGGCCCCGAGCGCCTGGCCCGGATGGCGCAGATGACGGACTCGGCGAAGCGGTTCGGCAATCTCCTCGAAGAGCGCCAGGTCCGCTGGCTGATCGAGCGGGCCGACAGCCCGGACGAGGACGAGGCGACGGCCTCTGCGGCCCTGATGGGCGCACTGAACCTGCCCAACGACCGGATCGTCCCGCTGATCCTCGGTACGCGGTAGGGCGATTCACCACAGGGGTCACAGAGAGGGCAGAGTGGGGAGCGGGGCGCGGACATGCTTGTGCAGAGCCACATGCATGCCATCCGCTGAGGACGGCGCGGGGCACGGCTGCGCCGTACCCCGGCACCCGGCCCATTCTCTGGGGCCTCTGCGTTCTCCGTGGTGAATCGGATATCCGGACGCTTGCGGTCTGGGGGGGTTGATGCGCGCAGGTGGGCGGGTTCCCTGCGGTGGGGGGGTGAAGGGGTCAAGTGGGGGTTCTTCGTCGTCGATGAGCGGTGAGCCCGGAAGGGCAAGGTCGACCGGTGCGGCGTTGTGTGCCGCGCGTCGGCGGCTCCAGAGTGGGTGCGGGACCGACAGGCCTCCGTGGGAAGCAGGCCTGTCGGCCCCGGGCGACGT
>DOJA01000217.1:3890-5141 GCA_003511945.1 Phycisphaerales bacterium
GGCGGCGCGGCGCGGTGGGTCCGGCGCGGAGGAGTGCGGAGTCGGGCCGTTCGCTGGCGCCAAGCGACGGGCCCGGGGCAGCCGAGGTCGGACCTCAAGGAGTGATTGGTATGCGTACGCGTCGCGTGACCGGCTTTACGCTGGTCGAGATCCTCATCGTGGTGGTGATCCTTGGCATTCTGGCGGCCATCGTGATCCCGCAGTTCACCAGCGCCAGCCAGGAAGCGATCAAGGGCGCGCTCTCGAGCCAGCTGCAGACCATCAGCGGCCAGGTCGAGCTCTACCGCGTCCGCAACGCCGGCGCCCTGCCGAACGCTGACGCCGACCCCGTCGTGGGCGGCGGCAACGAGGACGGCTGGGGCGTGCTCGTCTCGGGCAACTATCTCAAGGAGCGCCCCTTCAACGGGTTCTCGGGCGCCGCGTCCGTGACCATCGGCACCGAGGCCGATCAGTTCGGCGCCGGCGCCAAGCCCGCGCCGGCCGACGGCGGCTGGATCTTCGTCGTGGACGCTGCGGACCCGACTCTGGACGGCATCGTGTTCGCGGTCGGCTTCGACGGGGTGAACCTGTCGACCGAGGCGAACTACGACGAGACCGCGACGATCGGCGACGCGGCTGCGCCCCCGGCTCCCTGAGCGCGCCGACGCACGGGTTCGTCTGACTTGACCCTCGTGCCCGGCCTCCCACACGGGGCCGGGCATCTTCGAACCAGGCGTCCGATGGTCTCGGACGCGGGAGGACCGAAGTGGCTCCACGCATGCGTCCCCGCGCGTTCACGCTCGTTGAGATTCTGATCGTGGTGGTGATCCTGGGGATCCTCGCTGCGATCGTGATCCCGCAGTTCTCGAACGCCAGCCAGGAGTCGATCAAGGCGGCGCTCCGCGGGCAGATGAAGCAGATCGACGACCAGGTGGAGGTGTACCGCGTGAACAACGCCGGGCTGCTCCCCACGGTTGACCCGGTGGCGCCGTTCGGCGCGGGCGGGGAGTGGGGCGTCATGGTCAGCGCGCGGTACCTGAGGACCGAGCCCTTCAATATGTACGCGGGAGGGTCGGTGGTCGGCGCCGGAGACGGCGCGGTGGCCTCCGCGGCGGCCAAGGGCAGCGCCGTCGGGTGGTTCTTCGTGATCACCGGCGGCACCCGCCTGGATGTGTTCGCGGCCGGGTATGAAGAGGCGACGAACCGGCTCAGCAACGAGTGAGGGTGATGGGCGCACGCACAGGCGGGACGCCTGTGCCACCAGGGCGCGCC
>DOJA01000217.1:5374-6354 GCA_003511945.1 Phycisphaerales bacterium
GCCTCGATGGGACATGCTTGTGCGGAGTCGCAAGCATGCCACCCGCTGAGGACGGCGCGGGGCACGGCTGCGCCGTACCCCGGCACCCGGCTGTGGTCATTCATGCTTGTGCAGAGCCACAAGCATGCCACCCGGCCTGCGCTGCCCGGAACATCAGCAGGAGTTGAAGTGTGCAGCGCGCAGTGGAGCGCGTGGGGTGTCCCTCTCCCACACCCTCCCCCGGGGGGGGGGGGGGGNNCCCCCCTCCCCCCCCGCCGGCGCCGCCGGCGGGGCGCGCGGGGGGGGGGGGGGCCGCGCGCGTGGCCCGGCCTGCGCCGCCCCCCCCCCACCCCCCCCCCCGGGGGGGGGGGGAGGGAGGAAGGGAGAGTGCCCCTCTCCCCGGCGGGCCTCTCGAGGCGAGGCGGGGGGCGTCGCGGAGGGGTTGTGCGGTCTGGGCTGCGGCGGGGAAGTGGATCTGCTGTCCCCAGGGTGTGGGGGCTGATTCCCGGTGGGGCTTGGGCCGATGCAGGGATGAAGTTCCGGTCGGGTTTGCGCGCGGCGTGTCGCCGTGGGCGGGCGGTGATGCGGGAACGGCGGAGGTGAGTCGATGGGCCCTCATGACCAGTCCAATCAGCGCGGGTCGGGCCGGTACACCAGCGCGGTGCTGACCGTGACCGCGGTGGCCCTGGTGGCGATCGCGCTGCAGCTCGGAGGGGCCGCCCCGCCCTCGGCGCAGGCGGCGCAGCGGGCGTCGTCGTCCGAGAACCAGGAGGCGATGGGGGTTCCGAACGCCTTTGCGCAGCGTCAGCGGATGATCGCGTCCCTCGAGCTGATCGAGCAGCGTCTGCGGGCGATCGAGTCCCGCTTCGGCGCGAACTCGCCCGTGGATGTTCGTGTGGTGAACGCCGACGAGATCGCGACGGTCCCGGCTGATGGATCGACGCGGGAGTGAAAGCCATGGACTCGAGCCCGAGGCAGGACAGGCGGGGCGCCCGTCCCAC
>DOJA01000217.1:6481-7070 GCA_003511945.1 Phycisphaerales bacterium
GCGGGTTCACGCTCATCGAGGTGATGATCGTGGTCGTCCTGCTCGGGATCGCCGGGGTGCTGGTGATCCCGTCGATGTCGCAGGCGAGCGTGCTGCGGGTGCAGTCCACGGTGCGGACGGTGGTGGCGGACATCACCTATCTGCAGGGCGAGGCGATGGCGTACCAGGGGCGCCGGGCGGTGTGGTTCGGGAAGGTGGCGGTGTTTGATTCGGGCGCGGGGGCGTGGACCTACCAGGACGGGAACGGGTACACGCTGTGCGAGGTGCGCGGGGCGGCCATCGACCTGGCGACGGATGCGCTGCCGGACCCGGACCGGCTGTCGAGGCCGCTCTCGCGGAACTTTGATGATGCGCGGTACGCGGGCGCGCGGATCGAGAATGTGAACTTCAACGGCACGCAGCTGCTGATCTTTGACGAACTGGGCGGCCCGGTGCGCGAGCTGGACGGGCCGGATCCCGGCGCGGGCGGCTCGCTGCAGATCACCGGGTCGGGATCGACCTTCCGGGTGGATGTGCAGCCCTACACCGGCCGGGTCACTGTGACGCAGACCGCGGACCCGTCGGACCCCCCGGTCCCCCCGGCCCCCCC
>DOJA01000067.1 GCA_003511945.1 Phycisphaerales bacterium
GGCCTTCTGGGGTTGCAGCGGGACGACATACTTCCGCTTCGTCGTGGGCGCCGCGGCGGGCCCGGTGGCTGTGGAGGGAGCGGGGCCTTCGGGGCGATCGTCCTCGCCCGCCGAAGCGGTCGCCGCCGAGGGGGCCGGTGCTGAGCCGGGCCAATCGGCGGACTTTTCCTGGTAGGCCGCGTCGGGCGCAGGGCCTTCGTCGGAGACCTCCGGGCGGTCCTCGCCCATCTCGGTCTGGCGGGACCGGAGGAGCGCGAGGGCCAGGCGGTCGGTCTCCGGGACGAAGGCGGCGGCGGCTCCCCCCTTGGCGAGGAGGGCCGCCAGCGCGCCGACGACCTCGGAGTAGGAAAAGTCCAGACCCGGCGCGGGCTCCTCGGGCGTGGTCTTGTGGGCCATGTACTCGACGAGTTCCACCAGCTCGGGGCGGACCTCGCCGCTCGAACCCTGTTCGGAGCGGGGGTCCTTGTAGTACACCTTGACGCGCGGCTGCTCGGGGGAATCGGCAGTGAGCATCAGGCGCCCGTTCCACGCCTCGACATACACCGGGCGACGAAGCGTGAGGGGCGAGCCGAACAGCACGACCTTCGGCGCCCGCTGCATCGTGACATACACCATGGGCTCCGCGGAGGGCACCGAATCGATGGTGAACTTCCCGGGCACCGTGCGGCGTTCGATGGACGGGTCGTTCCGCCGGTCCAGCGCCTCGTACGCGGAGACCCGCACGCCCACATCCGGGTCGTTCAGCAGGTCGCGGAGGAAGAGGTTGATCTTGGGATCCTCTCCCAGGACGGCCAGCAACGCGATGGCGCTGGGGCGAAGCCCCGGCGGGCCGCTGAGGGCCAGGTCCTCCAGGTGCGGTCGAACCAGGAGGTCGCCCAGCTTCGCTCCCGCGGTCAGTGCGGCCAGGCGCGGGCGGGTCTCGGGGTACTCGTACAGACCCCGGACGGCGGGGATGGCGATCGGACCCAGCGCCTGGAGCGCCCAGGCCAGGGACTCCGACAGGGCCGGCTGCTCCTTGAGTGCCCGCGCGTACTCGACGGCGGCCTGCTCGGGGAAAGTGATCTCGGTGCGCAAGTAGCGGATCAGAGAGGTGAACTCGTCCGGATCGTCGCGGAACTCCGGAGGGACGGTGAGTTCGACGAGTTCCTCGTTCCGCCCGCGGGCGACGGGGGCACGGCCGCTCTGCTGAGGAAAGCGGGAGTTGATCGCCTCGGCCATCGCGCGGGCGCGGGTGTGGGAGGGGGCGTCGAGGGAGATGAACACCGGCTGGGGCTCGATGACCCAGCCGCCGTCGAGCACCCGCCCCTGGGTGCGACGCACCGAATCGAGCGCGCCGCGCTCGGGGCTGGCGAAGGGATTGATGAAGAGGGGGCCTCGTGCGGAGGCCAGGGCGGTGGTGGCCGGGGAGGCCGGGCGGACGAGCCCGCGGTACAGGTTAGTCGTGTAGAGCGTGCCGCCCTCGAGGGAGGTGGTCGAGGTGCCGGGGAGGGTGTCGATCTGGACATCGAACCGCGTGCCGGCGGGCGCGCCGATCGGGATAATGGCGCTGACGATGACCACCGCGGTGTTCGGGTCGTCGAGCAGTTCGTTGGGCGTGAGCCGGGCGAAGGGGCCGACCTCGCGCCCGACGCCCAGCGCGAGCATCTCGCGCTCCATGACGGCGCGCACGGGTCCGGGGACATCGCGCGAGCCGGTGCCGTCGAGCCCGACGACCAGCCCGTACCCCGAGACCAGGACCGGTTCCATCCCGCGCAGGGAGGACTGGGCCATGATCGTGTTCCGCAGCACCGAGGGGGTGTCGCGGACCGCCTTGATGTCGGGCGTGCGCGCGCGGGGGGTGCGCTTGGGGGTGGAGTCGCAGGCGGCGACAGCCAGAGCGAGGATCACGAGCAAGAGCGGGCGTGGGCTCAACATTCGGGCTCCGGGGCGGGTGAACGGGCGATCAGCGGGTGGCAGCCCCGACCAGCGACAGCGTGCGGTCGACCATCTCGCCGATGCCCTCGTACACCTCGTGGATCGGGGCGGCGTGCATGTACGCCGGGGAGGTGACGAGGTTGTTGGCCTCGTCGACAAGGGCCTGGGTGACGCCCTTGCTCACATGGCGGGCGCCCATCGCTCCAAGGGCGGCGGCGGTGGACCGGTCGTCGCCGATGGTCACCGCGCAGCCGGGGCCGCCCGATCTGGTGCCGAAGACCCGGGCCGCGATGACCGGGGCGATGCAGCACATGGCGATGGGCTTGCCGGCATCCCGGAACTCGCGCAGCACCCGCTCGACCTCCGGGAGCACGGAGCACTCGGCGCCCTGCGTGGCGAACGAAGAGAGGTTCTTCGCGGCCCCGAACCCGCCCGGGAAGAAGACCGCATCGAAGTCGGCCGCGTGGAGTTCACGGAGGGGGCGGATGCGTCCGCGGGCAATACGGGCGGCCTCCACCAGCATGTTCCGCGTCTCGCCCGGCGCGGTCTGGCCGGTCAGGTGGTTGATGACCTGGGGCTGCGCTCCGTCGGGGGCGAAGCACTCGGCCTGGGCGCCGTGCCGGCTGAGGTGGATCAGCACCGAGACGGCCTCGTGGATCTCAGAGCCGTCAAACACGCCGCAGCCGGAGAGGATGATCGCCGCTTTGGTCATTGTCGGGGGCTCCGTGGGCTGAGCGGGGGTCGGCACCCGGGGGGCCGGGGTGGGGGGCCGGG
>DOJA01000280.1 GCA_003511945.1 Phycisphaerales bacterium
GAGCGGGGGCTGAGGGAGGGGCGCGGTGATGCGCTCCTCCGGCTCGGCGGCGTCGGCGTACCTGCTCCTGGGGCCGTTCCTGGCGCTGTTTGCGTTGTTCACGGTGTACCCGATCGTCAAGTCGTTCGTGCTGTCGACGCAGCAGACCTTCGGTCCGGGGACGACGGCGTTCGTGGGGCTGGACAACTACGGGGCGATCCTGCGGGATCCGCTCTTCTGGCGGGCGCTGTCGAACACGACGGTGTTCACGCTGGGGTCGGTGTTCGTGCAGCTGCCCATGTCGCTGGGGCTGGCGATGCTGCTCAACCGGCCGGGGCTGCGGGGGCGGGCGCTGTACCGGCTGGTGTTCTTTGCGCCGAGTCTGGTGGGGCTGGTGTTCGTGGCGATGATCTTCAGTCTGGTGCTCGAGAAGCGCACGGGGCTCTTGAACCGGGCGCTGCACGCGGCGTTCGGGTTCCCGCTGGACTTCCCGTGGATGCAGCAGTATGTGATGGCGGCGCTGGTGATCGCGGCCCTGTGGATGTATGTCGGGTTCAACATGGTGTACTTCCTGGCGGCGCTGCAGAATGTGAGCCGCGACTTGGAGGAGGCGGCGCAGATCGACGGCGCCGGTCCCTGGCAGCGGTTCCTGAATGTGACGCTGCCGGCGATCGGGCCGGTGGGCGGGTTCGTGGTGCTGCTGTCGGTGATCGGGAGTTTCCAGCTGTTCGAGCTGCCCTGGATCATGTTCACCGGGCCGGGGTACGACAACCGCGGGCTCACGGTGGTGATGTACCTGTTCCAGGCGGGGTTCGAGGTGGGGGACCTGGGCTACGCGAGCGCCGTCGGGTGGATCCTGGCGCTGGTGCTGATCGGGGCGGCGGTGGTGCAGCAGTTCCTGACGCGCGGGTCACGGGCATGAGGGGGCTGCGCTCGCGGAGTGTGGGTCGGCGGGCGGGCAGCGTCGCGGTGCACGGCGTGCTGGCGGTCACGGCGGGGGTGACGCTGGTGCCGTTCGTGTGGATGGCGTGCGCGGCGCTCAAGACCAACGAGGACTTCTTCACTTCGCTCTTCCTGCCCGTGGACGAGGGCGGGGGGATCGCGTGGGGGCGGTTGACGCTGGGGCACTTTGTGCGCCTGTTCACGGAGCACGGGTTCGCGCTGGCGATGCTCAACTCCGTGTTCCTGTCGTCAACGACCGCGGTGGTCGGGACGCTGACGGCGGCGATGGCCGGGTACGCGCTGGCGCTCTTCCGGTTCCCGGGTCAGGGGCTGGTGACGGCGGCGGTGGTGGGGGTGCTGGTGGTGCCGGGGACGGTGCTCCTGGCGCCGTCGTACCAGCTGCTGTTCCACCTGAGCCTGCTGGACACCTTCGCAGGGTTGATCCTTCCCGCGGCGGCGCCGGCGTTCGGGGTGTACCTGTTCCGCCAGGCGGCCCGGAGTTCGGTCCCGCATGAACTGCTGGAGGCGGCGCGGATCGACGGCGCGGGCGAACTGCGGATCTTCTTCGAGGTGGCGCTCCCGCTGCTGCGGCCGATGGTCGGCGCGTTCCTCCTGATTACTTTCCTGGGAACCTGGAACAACTTCATCGGGCCTCAGATCGTGCTGCAGAACCCCGAGCGGTTCCCGCTGGCGGTCGCGGTCAGCCAGCTGCGCGGGGTCTACTACCAGGATTACGGGCTGCAGATGGCCGGGACGCTGGTGTCGGTGGTTCCGGTGCTGGTGCTGTTCTTGTTGCTTCAGAAGGAGTTCATCGCCGGGCTGACCTCCGGCGCGGTCAAGGGCTGAGCGGGTTTGGCGTGGTTGATTCCGCGGTATGGGCGCCGACGGCGCACGGAAAGGATGAACGAGGATGTTCCCGAAAGGATTCGTATGGGGCGCGGCGACGAGCGCTTATCAGATCGAGGGCGGCGCCCGGGCCGACGGGCGCGGGGCGTCGGTGTGGGACCAGTTCTGCACCGCGGAGGGCGCGATCAAGGGGGGTGAGGCCGGCGACACGGCCTGCGATCACTACCGGCGCTACGAGAGCGATGTGGGGCTGATGAAGTCGATGGGGCTCAAGGCCTACCGGTTCTCGATCTCGTGGCCCCGGGTGATGCCGGAGGGGACGGGCGCGGTCAACCCCGAGGGGATGTCGTTCTACGACCGGCTGGTGGATCGCCTGCTGGAGGCGGGGATCGAGCCGTGGGCGACGCTGTTCCACTGGGACCTGCCGCTGGAACTGCACCGGCGGGGCGGATGGTTGAACCCGGACAGCCCGCGCTGGTTCGAGGAGTACGCGGGGAGGATGGTGGACCTGCTGTCGGACCGGGTGACGCACTGGATGACGATCAACGAGCCGCAGATATTTGTGGGGCTGGGGTACGGAACCGGCGTGCACGCGCCGGGGCAGAAGCTGGTGTTCGCGGAGCAGTTGCTGATCGGGCACCGATCGCTGCTGGCGCACGGTCGGGCGGTGCGGGTGATCCGCGCGCGGGCCAAGAGGCTCGCGCAGGTCGGCTGGGCGCCGGTGGGGCGGGTGGGCATCCCCATCACGGACTCGCGGGCGGATGTGGAGGCGGCGCGTCGGCGGAGCATGGAGATTGACGCCAAGGCGTTCTGGAACAACACCTGGTTCGGCGACGCGGTGTGCCTTGGGCGGTACCCGGAGGACGGGCTGCGCCTGTTCGGCGCGGACGCGCCGCGGGTGGCGTCGGGGGATATGGAGACGATCCGCCAGCCGCTGGACTACTACGGGGTGAACATCTACTCGGGCGAACCCGTGCGCGCGGGGGACAACGGCGAGCCGGTGGGTGTACCTCGGGGGGCCGGGTACCCGCAGACGGCGTTCGGGTGGACAGTGGAGCCGGAGTCGCTGTACTGGGGCCCGCGGTTCCTTTATGAGCGGTACGGCTTGCCGATCGTCATCACGGAGAACGGGCTGTCGTGCTTCGACCTCGTGGGCACGGACGGCAAGGTGCACGACCCGGCGCGGATCGACTTCCTCACCCGGTACCTGCGCTCCCTGCGGCGCGCGGTGCGGGACGGCGCGAAGGTGACGGGGTATTTCCAGTGGTCGCTGCTGGACAACTTCGAGTGGGCGGAGGGCTACCGTCAGCGGTTCGGGCTGATCTTCGTGGACTTCGCGACGCAGGAGCGCATTCCGAAGGACTCGGCGGCGTGGTACTCCGAGGTCATCCGGACGAACGGCGGCGTGCTCGGCCCGATCGACGATCGGCCGGAGTCGGGGACGGAGGCGCTGCGCGTCACGGTGGTGAGCGGAACGAAGCCCACCACGCGGCCGGCGTGATCCGTCGGGTCGATGGAGTTGGCCGGGGCGACTGTCAGCGCCCGCCGCTCTGCGGCGAGGTCAGCGCCTCCATGACATTGTCGAGGTTGAATGTTCCCGGCTTCTGGCGGGGCGGGAACTCCTTGAACAACTGGAGCCAGCGCTCGACGAACTCGGCGGCTGACGCGAACGCGAACATGTGCTCGACATACCAGCGGGCATAGTCCATGCCGATGTCGTGAGCGAGCTCGAAGGGATCGGTGCGGAGGTTGGTCAGCAGGGGCGCGCGGAGGGCGACGAAGGGTTCGATCCACACGCGGAGTCACTGGGCGTCTGGCGCAGGAAGGTGACCCTCCAGTCCGCGGAGCGGAGGGCGGCGACGCTGCCGGCGTCGGTCCGGGAGATGAAGTCCTTGCGGGGCCACTCGGCGCTGTCCTGGATGGCGGGCAGGAGGTTGTGGCCGTCGATGTGGACCTTGCAGGCCGTGCGGCCGAGGGTGCGCCCGGCGCGGAGGTCCTGGGGCGCCGAGGCGTCGACCCGGGAGGGCTGGCGGGCGCGGCGCTCGGGGCGTTCAAGATCGTGGCGCCGGTTGGCTCGGGCGGGTTCGCCGATGTGTACGAGGCGTGGCAGGATTCGCCCGGGCGTCGCCGCGGCTCTGACCGAGTCTTGGGCCACACGCTGTGTGTGAGTCAGGCAATCGAGGATGAACAAGGCGTTGTTCGGATCAGACTTGCTCAGCTCCTCGTAGTCTCCGGGCCGCGGCTCACGCTGCATCTTCGACCGGAAGCGATCGGCGCAATGCCAGCCGAGCATCGCCGCCCGGTTCTGCAGTGTCGACAGGGTCCGCTGCGCGACCGGCTCAGGCAGGACCATGGCCAGGTACGGCAGCTTCCTCGCGGAGTCCAGCCGGACGCGGAGCCCCTCCTCCTGCTCGTTCAACGATGTCCGCGCTGCGAAGCCCCAAGGCAGCCAGGCGAGAATCGCGCCGCTGAACTCCTCGCCCCGAGTGTGTATCTGCGCCTTGAGGCGGTCCTCGAAGTCCTTGCTGGTCATGCCGAGCTTGGCGAAGAACTGTCTGCTCTCCCGGAGGCGCACGAGAAGAAACTCGACGATCACTGAAGCCGGCGCGTCGAACCCGGGCCAGTCGGCGGCCTGATCGGCCTCCTGCTCCGGCGTCGGGTCGGGCGGGCTGTCGGAGTCGTTCGCTCGCGCATCACGCGACGCGGCCACCGGGCCAAGGATCATCAGCAGACACATGGCTGCGACTCTGGAAGTTGAGTTCACGAACTGCCTCCAAATCGAATGAGGTTCGAACCGATGAGATGGCGCCTCCAAGTCGCGAGCGCTCAGTAGGTCAACCCGGGGTCCTTGTCTCTCCAGTACTCGGCGCGGTAGATCTCGGGGATCGGATCGGGGGCTTCCCACGGCGCGCTCGGGTCGGGGCGGAAGAGGGGCTCGGGGATCAGCTTGCTCCAGTCGTTCGGGTCGCGATGCTCAGGGCACATGAAGCGCCAGTAGAAGACTCTTCCCGCGCGGTAGAGCTCCTCGCGGATCACCGGGATCTTCTCAATCGGCGGCGTCCACCTGGTGAGGATGTCGGTGAAGGGCTCGAGCGTGCCGCGGTGGGCGGGGTCGGCCTCGATCCACTGCTTGAGCGTGGTCGCGGACCTGCCCATGCGAGCGCACAGGTACGGCTCGCTCAGGTAGCTCTCGGGGTAGATGTCGCGGAGGAGCCCGGGCGGGCAGGGCTTGCCGCCGAAGGTAGCTCCCCCCCACCAGGAGGTGTTCATACGGAGGTCGGGGTTGCGCGTGTCGTCCCGGATGTAGAGCGTCGCACCCATGCAGTGCGCCACGGGGCCGAACTTCACCTGCTGATGAAAGCAGTATGCATATTGGGCGGCGCAGTCCGCCGCGCAGTCTCTGAAGGCCGTGGAGACGGTGAGGAGCTGGTCGCGCAGCACGCTGGGCAGCACGGCCACGATGATCTCCCGACCTCTTAGTACTGACCAGTATAGATCAGATTCGTACGGTGGGAAGCAGCCCCCCGGGACGAGGTGCGCGATCGTGAAGTTCTCGACCTGATCAAAGTCGGCGCGCTCCAAGTACCGACGCTTACCCTTGAATGTGCCGTACTTCTTAGAGTTGACGCCCGGTGCTTTGCCGCCCAGACGGTTGGGCTCCAATCCGACATGGGCGAATGTGTCGAGAGCGAGCTCGTAGCATCGCTTCATCAGCCCGGGGCGCCACCTCCACTCTTGGCCGGCGTGCAACATCACGGTCTCGTCCGAGTTCTTCATGGCAGGAGGCAGTCTGCGGGGTCGAAATACTCTTCGAGGCGAATGGGATAAATGTCTCCCCGCATGTCCGGCGGCAGTGCATTCCTCATGGCAACCAGCTTCGCCGTCAGGTCATCGATGTTGTCCCCACACGACTCGATCTCATAGATATCCACTCTACCATCCCGACGACCGACAACCAGGTCCGGAATCTTCCGGCCCTGCTCTCCGAGGGTCTCGACTCCGGTCGACTTCCGCAGCGTGCGGTTCTGCATGACATAGACGGCTGTGCCGTCTCCCCCGCGTTGCGTCGCGAGGAGCTCGGAGTAGGCGGCGTGCTCCGGCCCGCTGCGAGATGCCGCGGGGAGATGCCCCCTTCCAACGATGATCGTGTCCTGGCCGTCGGCGGCCCGAACAGTGCGCCGGTGGACTCCCCGCTCAACCGCCCACCCGGGCACGCTTGGGCAGGGCACCCGGTCGAGCGCATCGCAGGGAAGGTGCCGTATGAACTCGCCGACCTTGTTCAGCCGCTCCGCGCCGCCGACCCGGAGCACGAGCTTGGTGCCGCCGGTCACGGCCGAGGGGACCAGAGGCAGGAGCGCGATCGCCTCCTCGAAGTCGCCCTGCGCGAGGCCGGCGACCGACATCACGAGGTCGGCACCGACGCTGACGAAGCGGATGCCCTCGATGTACAGGCCCGCCGTGTAGGCGGCCAGCTCGAGCGCATCATTCAGCGCCGCCTGCTGAATGAGGAGATAGTCCCTCAGCGGGGCCTCCGGATCCTGGTGCAGTTGCTCGTTCCACACCGACGGATCTCTTGCGATGGCCTCCTGGATCAGACCCTCGATCCCTTCGCGCATCCCGCAGTCATGACGCCGCGCCGCGAGTTCGAGGATGCGCGTCCGCAGCCGCGCAGCGGCCCGGTACGGGTCCTCGGGATCGAAGCCGAGATGGATGACGACGCGCTTGTCTTCGCCCGCGCCCTCGCAGGTCTGTGCAATCCGTTCCCCTTCGTTCCCCTGGACTTCGCCATTGGCGCGGAAGAAGTAGTCGAGCCAGGGGTCCTGCTCTCCGAATAGATGGCGGTAGGCCCGGAGCACGGGCTCCGTCGTGCTGGCCTGACCCTCCTCGTCCAGCGCCCGGTTCCCGTCGCCGGATCCCGCGCGCTCGGCGGTTGGCCTCGCGGAGTTGAACTCATCGGGGTGGACCGTGTTCGTCCCCTTGGACGCGAAGATGACATCCGCGCCGGGGCCGCCGATGATGAGGTCGTCGCCGTCGCCGGCGATGAGGATGTCGTCGCCCCCTCCGCCGTCGATGAGGTCGTTGCCGGGCGATCCGATGATGAGGTTGCGTCCCGCGCCCCCGGCGGCCGAGCCGTGAGAGATCGTGAAGCCGGCGATGGCGGGGACCCACACGCCCCAGAGCGGGTCGAGCGGCAGGAGGCGGACGGTGCAAGCGCGACTGCGCTCAGTATGTCAGCCCGGGGTCCTTGTCCTTCCAGTAGTCGGCGCGGTAGATCTCGGGGATCGGATCGGGCGCTTCCCAGGGGGCGCGAGGGTCAGGGCGGAAGAGGGGTTCGGGCTGATCGACGCCTTCGATTCGTTCTGTGGGACAGAAGAAGCGCCAGTAGAAGACGCGGCCCGCGCGGTAGAGCGCCTCGCGGATGGTGGGGATGTTCTTCACGGGCGGCGCCCAGTCGGTGAGCAGGTCGGTGAAGGGCGAGAGCGTGCCGCGCTCGACTGGGTCGTCCTGGATCCATTCACGGAGCGTCTTCGCGGTCCTGCCGATGGGCGCGTCGAGGTAGGGCGCGGAGAGGTAGTTGTGGGGGTAGATGTCGCGGAGGATCCCGGCGGCGTACACCTCAGGGCGGCAGCCCACGGAGTAGCCCCACCGGGAGATGTTCATGCCGTACTCCTCGTGCTGCTCCTTGTGCCGCGGGCCGTAGCCGATGCCCAGGGCATACATCAGCGGACCCCAGTTCATGGGCTGGATATAGGTGTACGCGTACGGCGCGTGGTACAGCGTGCCCAAGTACTGCTGCCAGAGTTGGCGAACGCGCGGGAGCGGAGCGAGGTCGGCACAGCGGACGCACAAAGCTGAGTGTGGAACCCACGGAGGGGTACGACTGAAGCCGAAACTCGCGCTCCATTCGAACAGGCATTGCCGACCCTGTGGGTGGAGTTCCTTGAACGAGACGGAAGTGGCGGTGTCCCAGGATTGCTCGCTCAGCCGCTGCAGAAATCGCTTGAACGAGCGATAGTTCCTGCCCAGCGTGAGTCCGGTGCCTCCGATCTTCTCCGGGGCAGTGCCGATCGCCGGCCAGTGCTCCACTGCAAAGTCGAAGCATTGGCGAACAGTCGGGACTCTCACCGAAGGCCCCGACGCCACGCACACAATCCCAAAACCGGTGTCGTTGATCTTCATGGATCGAGAGGAAAAGTGCGCACTGAGCCTTGAATCTCGTGGGGCAGACTGTTCATCTCGGCGATCAAACGATTGAGAAGATCAAGTTCTTCCTGCCCCTCCGAAGCAACCTCGAACGCATCGACCTTTCCGGTGCGTTTGACGGCGATGATATCCGGCCTCGTGCTCAGTGGCGTGATGGGCGGGTTCCGGGTGACGGCTGTCTTCCAGGCCCGGTTCATCGTGATGTACTCATACTGCCCGGACGCCGCGAGTTCCTCCGCGATGCGCAGCACGGTGCTCGCGTGCTGCGTCGAGCCGTACTTGGTGTACACCTCCTGAGCCGTGCCGAGCAGCAGGGTCCGCTGACCGCCGGCGCTCACGATGTCCCGCCAGGGCATGTTCCTCTGCATCACGACCCCGATCTGAGACTCTCTGGCGATCAGGATGTCGTACCGGCGGATCCTGTCACGGATCTTTTCGAATGTCGCTACGCCCCCCCAGAGGAGGAGGACCTTTCCGCTGCTGGCCGCGCTCGCGGGGACGAACGGGAGGAAGCCCACCGAGGCGGAAATCTGTCCGTTGGCGACCGCGTTGACGGTGAGGACGAAGTCGGCGCCTTCGTTGACGAACCCGATCGAGGTGACATATAGCTCCGCGAGCTTCGCGCTGGCCGCGAAGGCGTTCTCGGCCGCCATGGCGCGCAGCTGGTCATAGAGGAGCAGCGGGGCGTCGGGGTCGCTGTTGTCCTGCCCGTTGGCGATGTCCATGAGGTCTTGGAAGAACGCGCCCTCGAAGGCCCGCTTCGCGTGCCCGTTCCGTCCGGCGAGGTCGAGCAGCTGCTGCCTCAGCGCCGCCGCCGAGCGCAGCGGGCGTGCGGGGTCGAACTCGATCTGGATGGTGAAGTCCCAGGTGTTCGTGCCCTGGTCGAAGCCGCTGTCCCAGTACTGACGGGTCAGCAGCCGGTCGAGCCAGTTGTGGACTTCAACGGCGTGGACTCTGCCGCGGAGTTCATCGTCGGTGAGATAGATGTGAAGCCACGGGTCGTTCTCGCCGTAGAGCATCCGATACGCGGCGAGAGCAGCCGCGGTGGCGTCGGGCTTGCCTTCCTCGTCGATCACCGTGGTCGAGTCGGGCCCTTGACGAAGGAGCGGCTCGCGGGCCGATCCTACGCTTCCGTAGTACACCTCGTTGTGCCCGAGGGAGGCGAAGATGACATCCGCGCCGGGGCCGCCGATGATGAGGTCGTCGCCGTCGCCGGCGATGAGGATGTCGTCGCCCCCTCCGCCGTCGATGAGGTCGTTGCCGGGCGATCCGATGATGAGGTCGCGTCCCGCGCCCCCGGCGGCCGAGCCGTGCGCGATCGTGAAGCCGGCGATGGCCGGGACCCACACGCCCCAGAGCGGGTCGAGCGGCAGGAGGCGGACGGTGTCGGAGGTCGAGGTGCCGTCGGCGAGGGTCACGCGGGCCGTGACTTCAAGAGCGGACGCCCAGCCGCCCGCGGCCTCGACGAAGAACTCTGGCTGGAGCCCGAGCTCGTCGAGCGGGATGGGTTCGGCGCTGGGGATGAAGTCGGCGAGCGTCCGGGGCTGGGAGGGAGGAAGCTTCCAAATGCGCAAGCGCCCGGGTCCAGGGCTGTAGCGGCTGTAGGAAGACTCGATGTCGGGGACTTCGACGACATACTGACTGGCCTGCGATGGGTCGGCGGCGAGGTACTCGAAGGACAATGTGGCGCCGGTGAGATCTACGCCCTGAGGTAATTGAAGCTGGAGCTGGGCAGACGGGGAGGATCCCGAGGAGATCGAGTCGGGGCCGAACTGTCCGAAGCCGTCGGCGAAGCCGGGGATGGCGTCCCCGTCGGAGTCGCCCCGGTTGACGATCAGCACGGCCATGGCCGGGGCGTCGTCCTCGATTTCCTCGTCGTCGTCGTTGATCTCGCCGTCGTTGTTCACATCCGCGCGGAGGTCGAGAGGGGCGCAGTTCTCCTCCGGCCCCTGGTAGCACGCTGAGTCGCAGTCGTTCTGGTTCTTCCGCCCGTCGGCGTCGTCGTCGTCGCAGGGGTCACAGCCGACGCCGCCTCCCCCGGGGGGTGAGCCGGAGCACCCGCCCTGGTCGTCGCAGTCCTGGGCGTTCGGGATGCCGTCGCCGTCTGCGTCGCAGGATGCGCCGCACGGGTCGGCGCAGCAGGGGACGCACTGACACGAACCCGGATTGCACGCGCAGGGGTCGCCGGAGCAGGCGCAGGTGGCCCATGCTGAGCAGCCGGGTTGGCAGGGCAGGGAGAGGCAGGGGTCGTCGCAGTCGGGGTCTCCGGGATGGCATTGGGGCGGGCCGCCGCCGCTGCCGCCGGGGCCGAAGGCCTGCTCCCATGCGCAGGAGTCGCACTGGTAGTCACACAGTTCAATCTCGCAGTTCAAGCGGGCGGCGGTGAGCGATGGCGGACGATCGTTGACGATCTCCTCCGACGAGCGTCCGTACTGCACGAGGAGGACGAGCAGATCGCGGATGTCGCGCGAGCCGTCGCGGTTGAGGTCGCCCAGCGGCGAGAGGGACGGGAGTGCCGGTTCGGCGTGCCCACGCGCGGCCGCCTCGGGCTCTCCAACGAGCGCGAGCAGCGTGGTCAGGTCGTCGCGGTTGACGACGCCATCGCCGTTGAGGTCGCCCTCGACGGCGGGCAGCCAGAGGCGCTCGCCGGGGACCGACGAGGAGAGCCACAGGGCGGCGGGGGACTCCCCAGCGAGGAAGTAGGACGGATCTGGGTGGCCATCGCCGCCGGAGAGGACCGCGCCGGTGGCGCTGGAGACAACCCGCCAGGCCGGGGCGGCGTAGTACACCCCTCCTTGGGGCTCGTTGGGCAGCGGCGCGCCCTCGGTGGTGCTCGCGGGGTCGGGAACGGGTGCGGCGGCGAGCGGGAGCGCGCAGCCGATGAGCAGGTCGGGCATGGCGTCCGCGTCGGCGTCGGCGACGACGACGAGCCCCAACCCGAACATGCCGGCTTCTTCCGTGGCGATGGTGCGCAGGATCTGGCCGGTGGCGCCGGAGACGACATGCACCCGTCCCCAGGATCCCGGGCGGTTCAGCGCGACGGGGGCGGAGACGGCGAGGTCGGCGATGGCGTCGGCGTTGAGGTCGCCCAGGCACACGACGAGCCAGCCGAAGAGGTCGTTGGACTCGGGAGCGGTGAAGACCTGCAGCGGCATGGCGTCGACCCCCGACCGGGTGACCATGGCGCTGACCGCGGGATGGGCCGGGTCGCGGCGGAGTTCGCGGGTGATCGCGTCGGGCACGCCGTCGGCGTCCGCATCGAATGGGAAGAAGGGGCGAAGTGGGTGTGCGGAGATCGAGCCGCGCTGAGCGACGGGCGGCACTGCGGCTCGCGCTTGGCGGTGCGTGGCGCCCTCGGCGAGCGTCAGCGGGGCGTCGGCGGGCTCGGGAGGACGGGCGGCCGTGGTTGACGCCAACCACGCGATCGCGACGCTCAGCAGCGCCGGGAGGAAGTATCGCGGGACTCGGCTCCGCCGACCGGCTGGACGAGTGTGTGCGCGACAGGTGGATCGAAGCCCCGCCATGTTGCCCCCTTGTCTCGCGTGTGATCACGCGGATGGGGGAACATAAGGACGGATCACGCGGTGGCAAGCGAAAGTGACGCCGCGAGCGTGATTACATAAACATGTGTTCTAAACCGGCGTCGGGACACATTCTTGTGTCGAGCGCGTCGCTCTCATTGGAGTCGCGGGCGCTCACATGCCCCGTGGGGGCAGAGCACCCGGGTGGCGATCGCTCCGCGGGGCCATCGGGCGCGCGCGTCCGGGGACGGGCTCCGGGCGTGGGGCGGGGGGTGTGCCCCCGGCAGAGCGGACGGGGACGGGGTCGGTGTCCAGCCGGCGCTGGCGGGCGGCGTCGATCGACTGGTCCAGCTTGCGCAGGATGTTCCGCACCTGATTGAACGCCTCGGGGGAAGTGGCCATCCGTGGAACTCCTGGCCCGTCGAGTAGCTGGGCGGGAGTGCTATCGGGTCCGATCGGAGGCCCCTCGAGCCCGATCAGTCCACGCCGCGGGATCGGGCGTTCGGCCTTGGCGTCTGTGCCTCGCGGGGGGGCCTTGACGGTTGGGCGGGCGGTGCGGT
>DOJA01000089.1:0-4383 GCA_003511945.1 Phycisphaerales bacterium
GTATGGGGACTGGGGTATGGGGACTGGGGAATGGGGAAGCAGTGCGTGTGGGCACACACCCTGCGCTCCTCACTTGATGCCTTGATGGCTCGATGCCTTCCCCTCGCCGCCCTCCCCTCGATGCCTTGATGGCTCGATGCCTCGATGCCTTCCCCTGGCATCCCGATTGCGAGTGCCCTCCGGGCGGTCGTCGCCCGGAGGTACGGACATGCGCGATCAGGCCCCAGCCGGGCGGAGCCCGACAGCGACCTGGAACCCGGAACTGGACGGTGCATCGCTCGGAACGGGCCTGCTCGGGACGCGCCTGGTCGGCGCGGCCCGCGTTGCCTCGGCGCTCCACCTGCTCGCGGAGCGGGACTCGACGCGCCCCCACGACGAGCAGTCTGGGGTCGGCGTGCAGGCGGAGGCAGCGCGATGAACTACGGCATGTACCTCTCCGCCTCGGGGCTCTCGACCGCGATGGCGCGCCAGGATGTGCTGGCGAACAACCTCGCCAATGTCGGCACGGTGGGGTTCAAGCCCGATGTCTTCGCGGTCCGCCAGCGCGAGGCGGCGCGCCAGGAGGACCACCTGCCCTTCCTGCCCTCGGATGCGCTCATCGAACGGCTGGGCGGGGGCGTGATGCCCGTGGCCACCGCGATCGATGTCGCGCCCGCGGGGCTGGAGACCACGGGGCGCCCGCTGGATGTGGCCATCGAAGGGCCGGGGTTCTTCGTCGTGCGCACGGGGCCGGGGAACGACGGGCTCCGCCTCACGCGCGACGGGCGCTTCTCCATCGCGCTCGACGGCACGCTGGTGACCGCTGTTGAAGGCCGGCCCGTGCTGGGCGACGCCGACCGCCCGATTGTCGTCCGGCGCGGGGCGCCGGTCTCGATCAGCGAGCGCGGCGCCGTGGTTCAGGAGGGCGAGACCATCGGGCGCCTGCGCCTGGTGGAGCCCGCGGACGCGCGCTCGCTGGTGAAGCAGGGCGCGAACCTGCTGGCGCTCCCGCGGGGGGGGGGGGGGGCNNGCCGTCGTGCCGCCCGGGGGGTGACCCTCGTTCTCGTCCTCGCCCCGATCCTCCCCGGCGGACGCGAAGGTCCTCCGCGTCTCCACGCGCAGGGACCTCCACGATCCCCGTCTCCCGTGCTGGACCTCGCCGGCGCCCTCGCCCGAGCCGACCGCAGCGCCTACACCAATCGGGAGGCCGCCGGCGCCGTGCGCCAGGGGATGCTCGAGGGCTCGGGCGTGGACGCGGTGCGCACCATGCTCGGCGTGACCACCGCATCGCAGCAGGCCGGGGGTCTGACCACGATGATCGGGTACTACAACGACCTGATGGGCCGGGCGATCAACACCTTCGCGCGAGTGGCCTAGCGCGGGCAGGAAGGGCGGGACTCATGGCGATCGTAGCGCTCCATTCCGCGGCGACAGCGATGTCGGCGCTCAACACCGACCTCGATGTCATCGCCAACAACCTGGCCAATGTGAACACCGACGGGTTCAAGGCCAGCCGCGTGAACTTCCAGGACCTGCTCTACCAGGAGAAGGCCCTGCCGGGCGTGGAGAACTCCAACGGCGACCGGCGTCCCACCGGGCTGTATGTCGGGCTGGGCGTCAAGGTGTCGGGCACGCAGCTGTCGTTCGAGCAGGGCGCGCCGGAGAACTCCGGACGCCCGCTGGACCTGCTCATCGACGGCGACGGCTTCTTCCAGGTTACCGTCGAAGACGGGCGGGGCGCCAACGGGATCGCCTACACCCGCGCGGGCAACTTCGCGCTCAACCGCGACGGGGAGATCGTGCTCGCCAACGACCAGGGGCGGCGCCTGGTGCCGAACATCACCGTGCCCCCCGACACGACGAAGATCGAGATCAACACCGACGGACGAGTCTTCGTGCTCCAGCCCGGGCAGGCCGAGCCGAGCGAGGTGGGCCAGATCGAGACCGCGGTGTTCAGCAACCCCGCCGGGCTGAAGCAGCTGGGCGAGAACCTGTTCGTCGAGTCCGAGGGCTCCGGCCCGCCCATCACCGGCGAGCCCGCGAGCGAGAACTTCGGGCGCATCCTCGCCGGGTTCCTCGAAGGGTCCAATGTGGACCCCACCATGGAGCTCATCAAGCTGATCCAGGCCCAGCGGGCCTTCGAGATGAACAGCAATGTCATCCGCGCCGCCGACGAGACGCTCCGGACGGTGGCGAACCTGAGGCAGTAGCGCCGAGGGCTGAACGGTGAGCGACGAACCGGGAGCGGACGCAGGAATGATCCGGGCGCTGGTCATGACGATCGCGGGGCTGCTGACGCTCTCCCCGGCATGGGGAGCGGACGCGGTGCGCCTCCGTTCGGCGGCGTCGGTTGCGGGCGGCCGCCCCGTCACGCTCGCGGATGTCGCGGACCTCGAGGGCGATGCGGCCGGCGCGTTCGGGGGGCTGGTCCTCGTGGCGGACCCCGCGGCGCGCGCGCTGTCCCGGCCCTGGCTGGAGATCGGGATCAGCGAGGTCCGCGGCGCGCTGCGCGATGCGGGCGCTCGCGAGGCGCGGATCGCACTCAGCGGCGAGTCCTGCATCGTGCGCCTGCTGGCGTCGCCGAACGCCCCGCCGGGGGACGAGCAAGGCCCCCATCGCGCATCACCCGACCCGCTCGCGCCGGTCGACCCGGGCGGCTCCACGACCGTCCGGGCGGAGGTGGCGCGCGTGCTGTCGGAACTCCTGGGCGTGGACTGGCCCGCGCTGCGCCTGCGGTTCGACGCCGAGGACCGGGCGTTTGTGGATGCTCCCGCCCACGGGCGGCGTGTGTCGATCGTGCCCTCGAGCACCGCCGGGGCGCGGATGCTGCTCAGCGTGCGCCTCTTCGCGGGCGAGTCGCTCGAGCAGCAACGCACCGTGGGCGTCGAAGCGGAGGTGCGCCGGGCGGTGCTGGTGCTGAGCCGGGACATCGACCGCCGTAGCCCGGTGGAGCGCGACGCCATCGCGTCGATCGAGGCGTGGATCGCGCCCGGGGGGAACCCGCCGATCGACCGGATCGAGGACGCCGTCGGCGCCGTGGCCCGGCGCCCGCTGCGCACGGGCGAGGTGCTCCGCGCCGGCGATGTCGAGCCCGCGATCGCCGTGCGCCGGGGAGAGATCACAACGGTCCACTGCCTTCGGGGTGGGGTGGCGCTCCAGACGCGGGCGCGGGCCAGGGCGGACGGGCGCATCGGCGATGTCGTCGAGTTCAAGATCGACGCCTCGGGGCGCTCGTTCGTCGCGCGGGTGGACGGGAAGGGCGTGGCGGTCGCCGACCTCGACGCCTCGGCCCCGATCGGCAACGACAAGGAGAGCGGGCGATGACGCGGACGACCATCGTGACGACGCGGCTGCTGACGATCGCGCTGCTCGCGGGGGGTGGGGGGGCGTCGGGGCAGAGTCTCTACGAGCGCCCGGTGGCCGAGTCGTCGCTGCGCGCCCCTGCCGAGGCGGCGCCCGCGGACTCCAGCGGGGGGGGGCGGGCGCCGAGCGGTCCGCTCGCGCTCTCCGCGGTGAGTCTGACGGCGATCGAGCCCCCCAAGCCAAGGGAGTTCGCCGCCAACGACCTGGTGACCATCATCGTGAGCGAGCGCAGCCAGTTCGACCGCGAGCAGTCGCTGGAATCCGAGAAGTCGTTCGACATGGAGTTCGACTTCACGAAGTTCATCGACCTCATCGAGCTGCTGGAGACCCGCATCGAGGCCACGAGCGACGAGCGGCTGGCCGAGGTCGCGCTGAACTCGGACCAGAGCTTCGACGGCGAGGGCGAGTACAAGAAGGAGGACCGCCTCACCGACCGCATCCAGGCCAAAGTGCTGGAGGTGAAGCCCAACGGGACGCTGCTCATCGAGGCGCGCCGGTCGGTCCGCACGGACGAGGAGGAGACGGTGGTCACCCTGTCGGGGCTGTGCCGGGCGGAGGATGTGACCGACGCGAACACGGTGCAGTCCAACCAGCTGTACGACATGGCGCTGGATGTGCAGAACTCCGGGGAACTCGAGCGCTCGTCGCGCAAGGGCCTGATCCCGCGCGTCCTGGAGACGCTCTTCAACTTCTGATCGTCGAGACAGTCGCGCCGCTCCGGCACGCCCTTTGCGGTTGCCACTCCGTGCGACGGGAGCGATCGCGATGAACGGACGCCGGTGGTGGCTGATCGTGGCGGTGTGCGCGGCGATGCTGGTGGTCGCCACCCGCCCGGTCCTGGGGCTGAGCATCCAGGAGATGGCCCGCCTCGAGGGGCAGGGCGAGACGACCCTCTGGGGGCTGGGTTTCGTCATGGGGCTCCCCGGGACGGGCGATCCCGCGAACACGCTGCCCCTGGCCCGCCAGCTGGCGAAGCTGCTCGAACTGGGCGGCAGCCCGGTGCCCAACATCGAGGAGCTCTACAAGGGCAAGAACATCGCC
>DOJA01000089.1:4432-5304 GCA_003511945.1 Phycisphaerales bacterium
TCTACAAGGGCAAGAACATCGCCATGGTCATGGTGACCTGCAGCGTGCCCCGCTCGGGCGCGCGCCGGGGCGACCGGCTGGATGTGCAGGTCCGCTCGTGGCACAGCGCCAAGAGTCTCGAGGGCGGGTCGCTGTTCATCACGCCGCTGCAAGGCCCGCTGCCCGGCCAGGGGGTGTTCGCGTTCGCGGACGGGCCTCTCGTCTTCGAGGGCGCCAGCATCACCGGGGGCAAGGTCATCCGCGGGGCGTCGGTCGCGGCCGACATCTCGATGGAGGTCATCTCCGGGCAGGGCACGGTCACCCTGATCGTCGAGCCGGGGTACGCCGGCTGGCCGACCGCGAAGCTCATCGCCGGGGCGATCAACTCCGACCGCCAGGGGCTGGACGAGTCCCTCGGTGAGATCGCCCGCGCCATGGACGAGCGCACCGTCCGGGTCTCGATCCCCGCGGCGGAGCTCCCCGACCCCGGCAACTTCATCGCCAGCATCCTCGAGATCCGGCTCGATCCCTCGCTCCTGTCGCTGCCCGCCCGGGTGATCGTCAATGAGCGCAAGGGCACGATCGTGGTCTCGGGCGATGTGCAGATCAGCCCGTCGGTCATCTCGCACAAGGACCTGGTCGTCACCACGGTGCGTCCGGCGCGCGAGCCGACGCCCGAGGCCCCCATCATCGAGCGCTCGCGCTGGACCGCCGTCGGCACCGCGCCGAGTGAACGCGACACCGCCCGCCTGCAGGAGCTGCTCGAGGCCCTCAAGCAGCTCGATGTCCCGGTGGGCGATCAGATCGCGATCCTCTCGCAGCTGCACCGCAACGGCGCCCTGCACGGGGAGTTCATCGTCGAATGATCCCGCCCGCCACGATCGGGGGAGGTT
>DOJA01000189.1 GCA_003511945.1 Phycisphaerales bacterium
GCGGAGGGCGGGGGGCGGGACTTCTGGGAATGGTCTCCCAAGGCGGACGATTCACTGGCCCGGCGCTCTCCACTTTCTCAACTCGTCCGGCTCGGCGGGCGAATGAACCTAGTCCTGGTGCCCGCGTCGGCTCGGGAGGACGCTCAGCCCCAGAGCAGCGGCGCCGAGCGCCAGCACCACCGCGTAGATCACCAGCGTGTTCGCCGGCGCAGGGTCGCCCGGCGCCGGGGCGCGGACCTGGTCCGCGGCCGAAGAACCCGAGTCAAAGGACACCTGTCCCATCGCCGGCGCAAACAAGCACAGAACGACAGCCGCGCACAGAGGGGCCGCCCGACGACCGATCCATTGCTTCGCCTGGTTCATGGGTTCACCGTACCCCGGGGGCGGGGGCGCTGTCGAGTCGAAAGTTCTCCCCGTCCCTCGAGGGCGAGCGGACGCGGACGAATGGCTCGCTGAGGCGCTCAAAGTCCTCGGCCCCCAGATGGACCGTGCCCCAGCGATGACTGCGGATTCGCATATGAGCCCGGTACGGTTCCAGTTCCACCGTCCGGACGGCGTACCAGCGCCCCCGGTCCTCGAAGACCTCCTGGAACAGCGCGTCCGCGGGCTGCACCTCGCACCAATAAAGGAACACGAACGCCGCCCGGAACCGCGGCCCCAGGAGCGTCTCCCACAGAGCCATGGACTCGATGTCCTCCCGCGTGACCCAGGATTCCAGGCGTGCCCTCCCAGCACCGCCTGCCACGCGGGCCGGGCAGCGCCGGCCCTTCACATCGACGATCACATTCCCCTGGGGCGTGTAGATCACGAAGTCGAATGACTTGATCGCGCGGAGCCGCGCCCCGTCCGACACTCCCAGGCGCGCCCCCTCGGGGAGCAGCGCCTTGCGGGCCTCGTCCACGGAGATGTAGGGGATCCGTCGCTCGCGCAGGAAGCGCTCGAACGCGCGGTCGTAGTGATGGCGTCGTTGGGCCACCCCCCGAGCGTACCGCGGGGGGCGGATTCGAGCCCCTCACCGGATCATCCCGGGAGGCCAAGGAGAGACGGGCGGGCCGCCCGTCCCACCAGCGGGGGTGGGTCGTTCCGTGGAGGGTACTTATGGTCCGCGGTCGTCCAGTTCCTGCAGCAGCAGGGCGATCCCCGGGGGTGGGCCGTCGTCCCGCCCCAGCAACCCGCCCAGGGCCGCCATCGGCCCCATGCGGCGCAGCATCGAGCGGTGGTCCGCGTCGAGCAGCACCGGCTCGGGCGCGCCGGGGAGAGGGACGGACCCCTCGGGCACCGCGCCGTCGCCCAGGGCCGCCAGCGCGCCGCTCAGCACGCCGCCCAGCGCCTCCGCCCCCTCGACGCTCAGAGCCGCGCGCAGAGCGGGGTGGTCCATCCAGCCCTGCGCGTCGCTGGGACTGACGGGGAACGCCCGCCCCTCGACGATCGTCGCGCGCACGCCCAGCGGGAACGGGCGGCTGTTGAGTTCGGTCAAGTAGGCCGATCCGGGCAGCAGATCGGCCGCCGCCTCGCCGGTCCCATCGACCAGGAAGCCCAGCAGGTCTGTGTTCCACGATGCGCCGGGGGCCGCCAGGCGCTCGAGCTGATCGCGGATCTCCATCACGAAGCGCAGGCGGGCCAGCGGCGCGCCGTCGTTGGGAGTGCCGAAGGTGATGAAACGGTCGATCGCGGGAAGCCGGGCGCAGGCGTGGGCGTCGCCGGCGTAGTGCTCGCAGCGCGTCAGCGTGTCCCGCGCCACCAGCCCGCCCATCGAGTGGCACACCAGGTCCACTTGCTCCACACCCCGGACGCGAAGATCCTCCAGCGCCCCGCCCAGCAGGTCCGCGGAGCGCGCGATCGGCTGATCGTTCGGATAATTGAACCGCGCCACCTCGTGTCCCGCGGCTCGCAGCGCCGGGGCCACCTCGTCCCAGATCGTGCCCGGGTCGTCCAGCCCGTGGACCAGCAGCACCACCCGCGCGGGGACCGGCGCGCCGTCCTCCGGGCGGACCCACACCTCCGGCTCACCGGCGCCCGAGATCAGCAAGTGCACGCCCAGGGTCTCGGCCAGCCGCGCTCGGGCGCCGTCCAGGGCGGCATTCACCTCGGCGCGGGCTGCGTCCGGAATCCCCACCATCCACCGCTCCGTCCGCTCCAGCCAGGCCATCGCGGCGCAGGCGCCCTCTTGGGAACCCCCGCCCCCGCGGGCGTCTGCCGAGGTGCTCAGGGCCGCGGCACACCCCAGGGCGGTCAGGGTCAGCGTTCGCCAGTCTCGTCGGGCCATCGGCGCTCCCCTTGGACGACAATCGGTGTCGGCACGCATGGTATTCGGAGGGCGCCCCCCTTCGTTTCTCGCGCAGGGGCGGCGGTTGGCCTGTCCATCGCTCCCTCGTGTGCTATAGCCAAGCCCCGGGCTTGGATATGGCTCACCGTCCTTCCGTCGGCGGGTGGCATGCTTGTGGCTTTGCACAAGCATGGGGTGTTTGGGAGCCACATGCTTGCTCAAGGCAGCAAGCATGCCACCCGCCTCAGCTCTCAATTGGGCGCGGCGTCGCACGCGAGACGGACCCGGCCGACTCGCTCCGCTCGCTGGCCGGGGCACCCGGCGTCGGGCCTCCCCCTCCCAAGGCGGGCGATTCACTCGCCCGCCGCTCTACACCCCCTCTTCCCGTCAGCACGCGGAGCGTGCAGACGGAACCTCCCTACGGCACGAGCGCCACCGACCCCGTGCTCGCGCTGATCTGCACCGTCGCCGAGCCCGAGGTGTTCGCCAGCGTGACCCGCGCGTCGCCCATCTGGTCCAGACGCCCGAAGGCGTCGAACGCGAGCACCCCGTCGGGGATGTTCTGGGTCGTCGCGCCGACCCCCGCGAGGTAGAGGGCGTCCGCCGCCCCGAACTCCACGACATAGGGCGCGACCGGGTGGCGCCCGGGGCGATCGATCGGCGCATCCGGGCTCGACGCCCGCGCCAGCCAGTAGCGCCCGCCGTCCGGATCGAAGCGCACGACCACCGGGTCCGATGGCGACGCGAGCGAGGCCGACTGCGCGAACTCGATGTCCGACGCCAGCACCGTGGCGGCGCTGATCACCCGCAGGGGCTGGTCCGGTCCCACCGCGGGGATCGCCACCAGCGCCAGCACCGCCAGCAGCGCCACAGCCATCATGGTGTCGACCATGGTGAGGGCGCGGCGGGATCGTGCTGATCGCGGGTGGGTCGGCATGGCGATCAGCGCTCCATCGATGTGACGGTGGTGGTGCGGGCGCGAGAGATCACACGCGTCGCGTCGCGCAGGGTGGCCCCGGCGCCGGGGGCCGCCGCGGGGACTGCCGCCGGGACAACAGGGGCGGCCTCGGGCTCTGCGCCGCCGTCGAGCCCCACAACGCCTCCCCCACCCCCTCCCCCGCTGACTCCAGACCCCGATTCGCCCTCGGGGTCGTACAGCGGTCCCGCGCCCAGAGCGTCGTCGTCGTCGTCGTCGTCGTTGCAGTCATCCAGTTCGATCAGGGGAGAATCGTCGTCGAAGAGCTCGTCGTCATCGTCGATGATGATGTTCCTCAGGAGCGGGCTGGGCGAGTTGCGGACGATGGTGGTGAGTGAACCCATGAGCGCGTCCGGCGCCGTGTCGGGGGCGGCCCCGTCGATCGCTTCCAACACGCCCGCGATGGGCAGGCGGGTGTGGTCGTACATCGGGCTGGCCGGGCTGGCGAACCCGCGCCGGTGATCGAGGCGCAGGTCGTAGAGCAGCGCTGTGTCCGAGCGGAGCGTGATGTCCCCCGCCGTCACCCGCCCGATGACGACCGCGCGGCTGTCGGCGATGAAGGCCGCGTGCGGAGCATGGATGCAGCCCATGAACAGCGCGCGGTTGCGCAGCGCGTACAGGGGCGACGGGCTCCCGCCCGAGGCCGGGTGCAACCCGATGATCCACACCCGACCGGGCGAGGCGTAGGACGACACCGACCCCGGCCCGCGTGCGGGGTCCAGCGCCACAAGGCGGTTGACGCCCAGTCCGGCGTCATCGATGCTCAGGTTGCCCCCGAGGAACACCGTCAATCGCGCGCCGGGGGCCAGCTCGATCGCGCCGCGGAAGTTCATCGACAGGTGCCCGCGGATGTGCAGCCGAACGCTCCCGACCACCCGCAGCACGCCCGCGCCGCGGAACTCCACGCTGCTGAACGCAAAGTCCGGGTTGGTCGTGCCGTCCAGCACCACCTCGTCGCCGGTCAGGATGTCCAGATCCTGGTACGAGCGCAGCGGGTCCGGCGCTCCGGGCGACCCCTCGATCACGACTTCTTCACCGAACAATCCGCCGTCCAGCCCGCCGAGCAGCCCGTCGATGATCGGCGCCCCTCCGCCGACGGGGTACTGCGCCGAGAGGGCCACGAACTCCGACGGCAGCATGTCCGCTATGGCCGGCACCGGCACGGGCATGTTCCAGCCGCTGCTGAAGGCCTCGTCCTCCTCCGCGGCGTCGATCAACTCGCCCGAGGCGTTGGCGTCCACGCACAGCGACACGCCCCTGAGGCGCGCCAGCGCCCCGATGTTCAGGTTCCCCACGCTGGCGAAGCCCGTCCCGACCCGCACCGGCGAGAGCGACTGCGCGTCGGGGCTGCGCTCGAACCGCCCCAGCACCGCGCCGTCCTCGACCGTCAGCGAGCCGGTCGCGAAGACCGCGAACTCGTTCAGGTGCGCATCGAACACCGACTCCAGCGGCGCCGGGGGGACCAGACTGATGCGGCGCTCCACCGTCGTCTGCACGCCACCGAGCGTCGCGACCGCCCGCAGGATGAGCTCGCGGTCCTCCTCGTCGGGCGGGTTGCCCTCAAGGTCCGTGACCGACACCGAGACCGTGCCCCCCGCCAGGGGGAGGTCGGTGAGCATCGCGCCGTTGCGCGAGAGCCAGTCGGCCTCGGTCTGCAGGATGGCCTCGGCAAGGTCCGCGCCCGAGTGCGCCGCCCACGAGGCCCCGGCCAGTGTCGCGGCGTTCGCGCCGATCGCTGCCGAGTTGTCGCGGCTCGAGAGCGCCGCCGCCCCCAGCACGGTGCCCACACCAAGCGCAATCAGCACCAGAACCATCGCCACGCCCTTGCGGGCGCTGCGGCGGCCGCGACGCCGAGCCGAGCTGTTCCGATCACGCGTGTCAGTCACTGGTGACTCCCTGCTCCCCCCGCGAATCCCCCCGTGAATCCCCCCGTTGGCACACCGTCGTTCACCTTGGCTTCTGGTGGGCGCGCATCCCCAGCGCCATCAGCACCGGTTGCGCGTCCTCCGTCCCCGCGTCCATCGTCAGCCGCGCCTGGAACCGCGCCGCATCCAGCGGGTCCGGCGTGGAGAAGATCAGTTCGAGTTGCTCGGCCCCGTCCACGAGGACCTCCTCCGTGGTGTTCCCCAGCGCCCGCTGGTCGAGCATCGCGGTGAAGGCGTCGCTCCCCGTCGGGACCACCGTGTCCAGCGGCCCGACGATCTCCTCGGGCCACTCGTCGGGGAAGTCCACGCGCTCGACGGTCACGACGCCCTCCGCGGGCTTCACCCAGAAGACGCGAATCTCGGTGAGGTTCACCGTGCCCGAGTAGCGTGAATCGTCCAGCCACACGACAAACCCGCGCTCGGGGTCGTGCTGGAACACGCACAGGGCCGGGTCGGTGTACGCCCGCAGCCGGACATAGGCCGCGTGGGCCCGCTGGAGCGCGCTCCGCGCGTCGCCCGCGCCGGTCATGCCCCGCGCCGTCGCGGTCAGCGCCGTCGACAGCGCCAGCCCCACGAACGAGGTCACGACGATCGCCAGCAGCAGCTCCAGCATCGTGAGCCCGCGGGCCGAACTCGGAGTCGGGCCACTCACGGCGCCGGCTCCGGGATGAACGCCGCCAGCGAGACCAGCGGGCCGCGCTCGTCCGACGCGGTCACCGTCACCAGCACGCCGGTCACCGTCACGCCCAGCGCGGGCTCGCTGACGCTCTGCGCCTCCACGCTCACCGAGCGTCCGATGGACCAGAAGGTCTCCGGGTACGCCTCGCCGTCGAGGGTCGCCATCTCGCCCACCGGCTGCTCGAACCCGTCGCGGGCGGCGAGGTCCGCGTACTCCAGCGTCGAGAGCTCCAGCAGCAGGTCGTCGGCGGCCATGGCGGCCAGCACCCGCTTCTGACCCTCGAACGACATCGTGTGGGCCGTCGACACGCTCGACAGCACCGCCAGCACCACCACGCCCAGCACCGTCGCTGCTACCAGGGCCTCCACCAGCGTGAAGCCGCCCGGGCGCCGCCGAAGCGCGGGGCGGGCCGGACGGTCCCCCGGTTGGGTCCGGGGTTGGCTTCTGAGTTGGCGGGCCCGGCGCGGCATGCTCTCTCTCCCCGCCCTCCGGGCGACGACGGGGCCGAACAGGCGCCGCCGCGACTCATAGATCGAATCCCCGCACCATTCCCCAAAGGGGCTCGTCCACACCGCCCGCGTCCGGCGCTGGCTGGAGAAACCTTGCCGACACCACCCGCCGCGTCCGGACGCGCCGCCGCCCGAGAACCGCGGTTGCCCGCCCCGCGCCGTTCGCGGACCATGGCCCCAGTGCTGCCCCGATGGCCCATCCTGCTCTGGCGCATGCTGCTGCGCGACCTGGTCCGCCTGGGGGCCATGACCGCCCTGGTCCTCGCGGCGATCGTGTCCTTTGCCGCCTCCGTCCGATTCCTCGCCGAGGGACGCATCGATATCGCGGGCGCGGTCCTCGTCATGGCCCTGGCCGCCGTGCCGATGCTCCAGTACACCCTCCCCTTCGCCTGCGGCTTCGCCTCCACCCTCGCCTACCACCGCTTCGCCTCCGACAACGAGGCCGCCGCCGCCATGACCAGCGGGATCTCCCACCGCGCCCTGGCCGCCCCCGCATTGGCGCTCGGGCTGGCCTGCGCCGTCGCGCTCGCCCTGCTCGCCCACACCGTCATCCCGCGCTTCCTGCGATCCATGGAGGTCGTCGTCCGCTCCGACCTGGCGGGCGTCCTCGTGCACGATGTGGAGCGCGGGCGCCCCGTCACCCTCGACCGCTTCCAGCTCGCCGCCCGCGAGGCCGTCCGCGCCGGGCCGGACCCCAGTGTCGGCGCCATCGACCGACTGCAACTCCGCGATGTCCTGGCCGCCCGCCTCGACGGGGACGGCGCTGTCAACGGCTACATCAACGCCCGCGAGGTCAATGTCTGGCTCTTCCAGGAAGAGTCCCCCGACGGACGCTTCACCACCGTCCAGCTCCAGTTCGTCGGCGTCGACGGCGACATGGACGGCGAGCGCCTGGGCAACCGCAAGTTCGAGACCGCCCGCGTCCGCATCCCCAGTTCCTTCACCGACGACCCCAAGTTCCTCACCTTCCACGAACTCCGCGCCCTGCGCGCCCACCCCGAGCGGCTCAACAAGATCGAGGTCCTCCGTCGCGACCTCGCCCGGCGCCTGGGCGAGCGGGAACTCCTCGCCGACCTGCGCACACGATTCGAGGCCGACGGGCGCGTCGTGCTGGAGCGCGCCGGGGGCGAACGGGTCATCGTCACCGCCGGCGGGCTCCGTGCCGAGGACCGGGGCTGGCGCCTCCTCCCGCTGAAAGGACTGAGCGCGGTCCGCGTCGAGCGCCAGCCCGAGCGCACCTCCTCGTTCATCCAGCAGGCCGGCGCCGCCTGGCTCAGTTTCGAGGACACCCCCCCC
>DOJA01000045.1:0-484 GCA_003511945.1 Phycisphaerales bacterium
AGAGCGCAACAATGTTGCGAGCGATACCAGATGGTAAGGGAAGGGCAAGCGGCGGCGATTGCGGAAATTCGACGCGCGCTCTATGCCCATGGCTGACAACGCAGGACAGGGTAAAGCAGGCGTGGAGCTGATTGATTTTAAGGGCTTTGGCGGTGTCCGCCTGCAGGCCGAAGTGTCGGGCGACGAACATGATCCTGCGGTGCTGCTGGTGCATGGTGCCGGGCAGACCCGCACCATGTGGGCGCAGGTGGCGGCGGCGCTGGTTGAATCGGGTCGCCGGGTAGTCAACCTGGACCTTCGCGGCCATGGCGGCAGCGAGTGGCCCGCCGACGGCCGCTATGACCTGGATGCGCATGTTGACGATCTGCGCGCGGTGCTGGCGCAAATGGCATCGCGGCCCGTGGTCGTCGCGGCGACGCTGGGCGGCTGGATTGCCACCGCGGCGCTCGCCACCGATGCGGCCAATCTGGCTGCCGGCCTGGTG
>DOJA01000045.1:649-1427 GCA_003511945.1 Phycisphaerales bacterium
GGCGGCGGCGCCCGCCATCACGCTGCCCACGCTGGTGGTGCGCGGCGGGCTCAGCTGGATGGCGCGGTCCGAAGCGGCGCAGAATTTTGACGCGGCGCTGCCGCATGGCGAAAGCGCCGAGGTGGGCGACGCCGAATTGCTGGTGGTCACCGACCGCACCGAAGCCTTTCTGGGGCTATTGCTCGATTTCCTCGAACGCAAGCAACCGCGCGCCGCGCCCGAATTTCGGGCCGGGTCCGACGCGCGCACGCTGCGCGATGCGATGGGCTGTTTTGCAACGGGCATAACCATTGTCACCGCGATTGACGGGCAGGGGGTTCCGGTCGGGCTGACCGCCAACAGCTTTACCTCGGTATCGCTGGACCCGCCGCTGCTGTTGGTATGTATCGCCAATGGTGCCGGGACGGCTCCGGTACTGCGCAGTGCGGAACGCTTCGGGGTCAATGTACTCCAGATCGGGCAACAGCCAGCGTCGAACCGCTTTGCCGGCAAGGGCGAGGACCGTTTTGCGGCAACCGCCTGGGCACCGGGCGAAACGGGCGTGCCCTTGCTCGACGGATCGCTGGTTTCCTTCGAATGTACCCGCCATGCGGTGCACGAGGCGGGCGACCATTTCATTCTGGTCGGCAATGTCGTGCGCGCGCAGTTCGAGCCGCGCCGTGATCCGCTGCTCTATTTTCGCGGCAAATACCGGCGGCTGCACTTCGCGTGAGGGGTGGTGGTGGACGCACTAGGGCTCGAACCTAGGACCCGCTGATTAAGAGTCAGCTGCTCTACC
>DOJA01000045.1:1457-6574 GCA_003511945.1 Phycisphaerales bacterium
TCTACCAACTGAGCTATGCGTCCGTCCGGCGGATTGTGACCGCTTTCCTCTGGTCTGGTGGCCAAAGCGAGGCGCGCCGCTATCATGGGTTGCGCGGCATTGCAACGGCTTTTCGCGCCAGTCTATCCGAATGGCCGCCGCGTGCCGCTCTTGTCGCGTTGGACCGCCAATATGATGCCGACGCACAGCATGATCGTCAGCATCGACGAGCCGCCGTGCGAGAATAGGGGGAGGGGGATGCCGACCACCGGAGCCAGACCCATCACCATCATCAGGTTGATGGCGATATAGAAAAAGATGGTCATCGTCAGCCCCGCCGCCGTCAATTGGCCGAAGCGCGTCGAGGCGTCGAGCGCGACGCGCGTGGTCCAGCGCAGCAGCAGGAAATAGGCAAAGCCCAGCACCAGCCCGCCGATAAGCCCCCATTCTTCGGCCATGGTGGCAAAGATGAAGTCGGTATGGCCTTCGGGCAGATAGTCGAGGTGGCTCTGCGAGCCGTTGAGAAAGCCCTTGCCGTCGAGCCCGCCCGAACCGATCGCGATTTTCGACTGGGTGATGTGATAGCCCGCGCCCAGCGGATCCTCCTCGGGGTTGAGGAAGATGAGCACACGCTTCTGCTGATAATCGTGCAGGAAGCTGAACAGCACGGGCAGCGCGGCGATCCCCGCGACGCCGGCGCCGATGAACCACCAGAGCGGCAATCCGGCGAGGAACATCACCACCACCCCGCTGGCGATAATCGACAAGGCGGTGCCGAGATCGGGCTGGAGCATGACCAGCGCCGCCGGAATGCCGATCAGCACCAGAGCGGGGCCAAGCGCGCGAACCCGCGGTGTTTCTGCGGGCGGCAACATGCTGTAAAAGCGCGCCAGCGCCAGCACGATGGCAACTTTCATCAGTTCGGACGGCTGCAGGTTCATGAAGCCGATGTCGAGCCAGCGCTGGCTGCCCCCGCGCACCGCCCCGGCCAGCTCGACGCCGAACAACAGCACCGCAATTCCGGCATAGGCCAGGAATGACAAGCGCGCCATCAGCTCCAGCGGAATGAAGAAGCCGATAATCAGTGCCATCGTCAGGAAAATCGCAAAGCGCATGCCGTGGGTCAGCGCCCAGGGCGTGAAGCTGCCCCCCGCCGCCGAATAGAGCACCAGCATGCCAAAGCCCGCGATGAACAGCAGGGTTGCGATCAGCCCCCAGGGGTAGCGCCGCAGCGTTTGTGGCACCGGGATCATGGCACTTCGACCTCGCTGGTGTCGATCGACAGGCCCTGAAAACCCGCAAAGTCGCGCGCCATGCGCGTCGGAATGTCGCCGCCCCAGCCTTCTTCCAGCGTGGTCAGCGTGGCCATCGCTTTGTCGCGATCATAGAGATAGGTGAAAATATCCTTGGCGACGGGGGCGGCGGCGCGCGATCCGCCCATGCCATGCTCGATGATGACGGCAGCGGCATAGCGTGGATTGTCGGTGGGGGCGTAACAGACGAACAGGCCATGGTCGCGGAAGCGATAGGCACCGCTTTGCCCGCGCGAACCCGAAGCAAGGCCGCGCACCTGCGCGGTGCCGGTCTTGCCGGCAAGCTTGATGCCGTCGAGGTCAAGCCGGCTGCGTACCGCCGTGCCGTTGCCGTTGACAACGCGGTCCATGCCCGAACGAACGATGGCAAGATGCTCGGCCGAATAGGGCAGGGTTTTGACCAGTTCGGGCTTGCGCGCAATCAGGCTGGGGTAAAGCGCCTTGCCCGATGCGATGCGCGCGGTGCTGACCGCCAGCTGCAGCGGATTGACGATGACATAGCCCTGGCCAATCACGGCGTTGAGCGAATCCGACGCGCTCCACGCCTGATCATATTTGCGCTGCTTCCACGCGCTGTCGGGGATGGTGCCGAAGCGCTGGTTGGCACCGCTGATCCGGAAATCCTCGCCCAGCCCCAGCGTGCGCGCAACCGGTGCGATACGATCATAGCCCAGCCGGTGCGCCATGGCGTAGAAATAGGTGTTGCAGCTTCTCTCGATAGCGGTCGGCATGTCGACCGGGCCATGGCGGCCAAGGCAGCGGAAAAAGCGGTTGCCCAGCCGGTATCCGCCGGGACAGGTGATCCGTTCGGCAGGGTCGACGCCTGCCTCAAGGATGGCCAGCGCCGCCGTCGGCTTCAGCGTCGAGCCCGGCGGATACAGTCCGCGTGTCGCCTTGTTGAGCAGCGGTTTGCGATCGGTGTCGCCATTCAGCCACGCCCATTCCTTTTGCCCGATTCCGTCGGAAAAACTGTTGGGGTCAAAGCAGGGCATGGAAACAAAGGCGATGATGTCGCCGGTCAGGCAGTCGATCACCACGGCCGCGCCCGATTCGCGGCCCATGCGCCGTGCGGCATAGTCCTGCAGGTCGCCGTCGATGGCGAGGTGGAGCGTTTCGCCCTGGGTATCAGGCTGGGTATCGAGTTCGCGGACCACCTTGCCCCCTGCGGTCACCTCGACCCGCTTGGCGCCGGGTTTGCCGCGCAAATAGGGTTCGAAATATCGCTCGAGCCCATCCTTGCCAGTCTTGAAACCCGGCGTGACATAGAGGGGGTCGCGCGCCTTTTGATACTCCTCCGCTGTCGGCGCGCCGACATAGCCGAGCAGGTGGCCCACCGCCGCCCCGGCCGGATAGTTGCGTGCAAAGCCGCGCGCGGGGGCGACGCCGGGCAGGTCGGTAATGCGCACGAGGATAGAGGCAAAGCGCGCTTCATCCAGATTCTCGGCTACCGGCACGGGCTGAAAACCCGCTGCTTTGTCCAGGTCGCGGCGCACGCGTTGCACCGTGTCAGCGTCCAGCCCCAGAAGTTGCTGGAGATCGGCAACAATCTTTGCTTTGTTCTGCACCCGGTCGGGGATCAGGTCGATGCGCAGGCTGACGCGATTGTTGGCGAGCGCCTTGCCGCGCTTGTCGACGATCCAGCCGCGTCTTGGCGGGATCAAGGTCAGGTTCAGCCGGTTGCTTTCGGATTCGAGGACATAGCGTTCATTGTCGATGATCGAGATATAGGCCATGCGCGCCGCCAGCGCGCCGCCGATGGCCATCTGGACGCCGCCCACCAGCATGGTGCGCCGGGTAAAGGTGAACCCGCGCCATGCCTCGGTTACCGGGGGGCTTTTCCAGAATTTGCCGAACATGACCGGACTATCGCCGGAACAGCCGGACCCTGTCCAGCCATGCCGCGACGCGGACCATCATCGGGAACAACAGGATGCTGGCGGCAATCTGCAAGCCGACCAGCCCGAGGATAAGCGACAGCCCGGTACCGGGATGCGCCAGCACGGCACCCGCGACGATGATGATGCTGGTCGCCACCGCCGCAATCATCCAGTCCTGCCAGTATCCGCGCCAATAGGTGCGCTGGTCGATGAAATCGATGCCCAGCAGCGCAATGGTCCACAGACCCATTGCTGCACCAACAGGTTGTCCCGACACCAGATCATCCCACAGCCCCAGCGGCAATCCGATCCACACCGGCCACAGGCTTGGGTGCAACAAACGCCATGCGAGAAACAGCAGCAACCCCAGCGGCGGCAGCCATGCCCAGGCGGCGATCATGGGCAACATCATCGGCAGCGCCGATGCCAACATGACCGACATAATCGGAACAGACTGCAGGCGCAGCTGCGATGGCGGCTCGCCGATGCGCTGCGGCGCAAGGCTGCTCATGGCGCAATCTCGCTCGCGCCGCTGACGGCGGCATAGGCGGGCAGGACCGCGACAATATCCACCTTGGCAGGATCCGCCAGCGGGCGCGCCACTGCACCATCATTCTGCAGCCGGACAACCAGCGCCACAGGAATATTGGGCCGGTAAATCCCGCCGGTGCCCGACGTCACCAAAATATCCCCCGGCTTGAACGGGTTATCGGCCAGATTGAGGGTGCGGATGTCCAGTTCGCCATTGCCGCGCCCGCTGGCCAGCGCGGGAAGGCCGTCGCTGGCGCGGCGCAGCGGCACGATATTGTCGCTGTCGGTCAGCAGCAGCACGCGCGCGGTGGTCGGCCCGGCGTCGAGCACGCGTCCGATCAACCCGTCGGCGGCGCGGATGGGCATCCCTGCCTGCACGCCGCGGTTGCGCCCGATGCTGAGGATGGCGAGACGGCGGCTGCTGGTCGGGTTGGACGTGAGCAGATAGCCATTGGCGATGCCGCCGCTGCCCTGTTCATCCAGCTTCAGGAGCAGCCGCAGCTGGCGGTTTTCTTCCGCCAATGTGCTGGCTTCGACCAGATCGCGCTGCTGTTCCTCGACCTGGGCGCGCAGCCGCCGGTTCTGGCTGCCGGCCGCGAAATAGGCAGCGATGCTGTCGTTGATCCCCGAAGCCGTCCCCGTGACCGAACGGGTCAGGCGCGCCACTGGGCTGACCACCTCCTGCGCGGCGGTGCGCAGCGCGGCAAAACCGACAGGATCGGCGACCGATATGATCGCCAGCAACAGGCCCACCACCGCGCCGACCACCGCCACGACATAGGCGATGAACAGCCGGATCTGGGCTTTGCGGGATTGCCCCGGTCGCATTTGAGCCGGGCGAAGCATGGCGGCAGGCTTGCTCCGTTCAGGCTTGCAGCAGCACGCCGCGGAACGCCGGATCCTCCATCGCCCGGCCGGTGCCGATGGCGACGCAGGTCAGCGGGTCTTCGGCGACGGTGACGGGCAGGCCGGTGGCATCGCGCAGCATGTCATCGAGCTCGCGGATCAGCGCGCCGCCGCCGGTCAGGACGATGCCCTGATCGACGATGTCGGCGGCCAGTTCCGGCGCGGTATTTTCCAGCGCGATGCGCACGCCTTCGATAATCGTGCCAATGGGTTCGGACAGCGCATCGGCGATCTGCGCCTGGTTGATCGAAATTTCCTTGGGTACGCCGTTGACAAGGTCGCGGCCCTTGATCTGGATGATCAGGCCCGTTCCGTCGGCGGGGGTGCGCGCGATGCCGAAATCCTTCTTGATCCGTTCGGCGGTGGCTTCACCGATCAGCAGATTATGATGGCGGCGGACATAGGAAACGATGGCTTCGTCCATCTTGTCCCCGCCGGCGCGGACCGAGGTGGAATAGGCCACGCCGCGCAAGCTGAGCACCGCGACTTCGGTCGTGCCGCCGCCGATATC
>DOJA01000045.1:6625-26576 GCA_003511945.1 Phycisphaerales bacterium
CCGCCGATATCGACGACCATCGACCCGATGGGTTCGGTCACCGGCATGTCGGCACCGATGGCGGCGGCCATGGGCTCTTCGATCAGCCACACCTGGCTCGCGCCCGCATTGCTGGCAGCGTCGCGGATGGCGCGGCGCTCGACGCTGGTCGACCCCGACGGCACGCAGATGACGATTTCGGGGTGGCTGATCAGGCTGGGCTTGCCGCCGTGCACCTTGGTGATGAAATGCTTGATCATCTGTTCGGCGACATCGATGTCTGCGATGACGCCGTCGCGCAAGGGGCGGATCGCCTCGATGCTGTCGGGCGTCTTGCCCATCATCAGCTTGGCATCATCGCCAACGGCCTTGACGCGCTTGATGCCGTTGATCGTCTCGACCGCGACGACCGAGGGTTCGTTGAGCACGATACCGCGCCCGCGCACATAGACTACCGTGTTGGCGGTGCCGAGGTCGATGGCCATGTCCTGCGAGGAAAATTTGAACCAGCGCGAAAAAAACGACATTTTTGTTTCTGCTTTCCTGTCCGGCGCGATAGCGGGGGTGTCCGCGCCTGATGCTGTTTGACGCTGCGCCTCACACCGTCAACCGGGAAGACCGCGCAAACTGCCCGAAAACGGCGGATTAGCGCCAGCTGGAGGGGCATTTGCGGCCAAAGTGTGCGGGTGGGTCGCGCTTGGCTGCCGACTGCGCTAGGGCCGTCTATATGTCAATACGCCGACTGCCGGAATCGCTGGTGAATCGCATCGCTGCGGGCGAAGTGGTCGAACGTCCGGCCGCCGCGCTCAAGGAAGTTGTGGAAAACGCGATTGATGCGGGCGCGCGCCGCATCGCGGTGCGGCTGAGCGAGGGCGGCACCCTGCAAATGGTGGTCGAGGATGACGGCTGCGGCATGTCGCCTGCCGATCTCGCGCTGGCGCTTGAACGCCATGCCACGTCGAAGCTGCCCGACGAAGCCATCGAAAATGTTGCGACCTTGGGCTTTCGCGGCGAGGCGCTGCCCAGCATCGCCAGCGTCGCGCGGCTGACCATCGAGAGCCGCCCGGCGGGCGCGTGCGGATGGCGGCGCTTGGTCGATAATGGGGTGCTGGTCGAAGAAGGCCCGGCCGCGTTGCCCCCCGGTACGCGCGTGACGATCACCGACCTGTTTGCCCGTGTACCTGCGCGCCGCAAATTCCTGCGCAGCGCGCGCAGCGAATATGCCGCAGCACTGGATGTGATACGGCGGCTGGCCATGGCGCGGCCCGATATCGCCTTTGCGCTCGAGCATGACGGGCGGCGCATTTTCGACCTGCAAGCCGGGCAGGACCGGGCCGAGCGCGTGGCGCTGCTGGTCGACCGCGCGCTGGCGGGCAATGCGATATTGGTCGATCTGGAACGTGAGGCGGTACGCATTAGCGGCGTCGCCAGCCTGCCGACGTTCAATCGCGGCGTCGCCGACCACCAATATCTGTTCGTCAACGGGCGCCCGGTGAAGGACCGGCTGCTGGTCGGGGCCTTGCGCGCCGCCTATGCCGACCTGCTCGCGCGCGACCGGCATCCGCTGGTGGCGCTGTTCATCGACCTGCCCGGCAGCGAGGTCGATGTGAATGTCCACCCCGCCAAGACCGAGGTGCGCTTTCGCGATCCGGCGCTGGTGCGCGGGCTGATCGTTGGCGGGCTGCGCCGGACGCTGAACGAACAGGGTTTTCGCAGCGTCCAGCGTCCGGCGGCGGGGATGGAGGCGGCGTGGCAGGCGGAACCGGTGGCTGTGCCAACGCCAGCCTTTGGCGCATTGTTCGGCAGGCCTGTTGAGCAAGTGGCTGGCGAACTGCACGTCGCCGAGGCGCGCCGCGACTGGGCCGCGCCCGATGTGCTGCCACAGGGCCGCGCCGAGGTTGCACTCACGCCCCCGCCGGTCAGCAGCGACCACCCGCTCGGCATCGCGCGCGGCCAGATTGCGAACACCTATATCGTTGCCGAGGCGGACGACGGGCTGGTGCTGGTCGATCAGCACGCCGCGCATGAACGGCTGGTGCTCGAAGGGCTGCGCGCCGGGCTGGCGGGGCAGGGGGTGGCGGTGCAGGGGCTCTTGCTGCCCGAGGTCGTCGAGCTCGATGAACCCGCGTGCGACCGGCTGGAAAGCGCAGCGGGCGAGCTGGCGCGGCTGGGCGTCGAGCTGGAGCGCTTCGGTCCGGGCGCGGTCGTCGTGCGCGGCACCCCGGCGCTGCTCGGCAACCCCGATGCGCAGAAACTGGTGCGCGATATTGCCGATGATCTGGCGGGCTATGACGCCGCGCTGGGCCTTGCCGAACGCATCGACCATGTCGCCGCGACGATGGCCTGCCACGGCTCGGTCCGCGCCGGGCGGGTTTTGAACGTAGCCGAAATGAACGCGCTGCTGCGCCAGATGGAAGTGACCCCGCGTTCGGGCCAGTGCAACCATGGCCGCCCGACCTGGGTGAAACTGTCGATGGGCGATGTCGAGCGGTTGTTCGGGCGGAAGTGAGACGGGCTAAAGCACCGCAGTGCTGAGCCTGTCGAAGCACGTGGCGCGTGAATGCACCCAGGCTGATGACTGCGCCGCGCCCTTCGACAAGCTCAGGACAGACTCTAGGCCGACAACTTAACCCCCGCCTCATCGCGCGCCACCACCGCCGTCATCCGCCGCGACAGATTGTTTTCGCGCGTGCGCACCTGGTCGACCACCATGAAATGCGTTTGCCACGCCTCGGGGGTGACTTCGCACACCAGATAGCCGCGCTGGTCGTTGGCGAATTTCAGCTCGGGGTTATACTTCATCCATTCGTCGGTGCCGGGGCGCACGTCCTGACCATTACCGCCGCTGCTGATCGAGGTGGCGACAAATTCGCCGCCGACGACACGATCGCGGTGCACCAGATTGCCGCAGAAATTCTGATGCTCGTCGCCGGTCAGCACGACAACATTCTGCCGCCCCGCCATGCGGGCAAGCAGTCTTTGGCGCGGGACTTCATAGCCCGCCCAACTGTCCATATTCATTATGCGCGCGGGTTCTTCGGGGCGACGCCGGCGGTCGAGGCTCATCATCGTGATCTGCTGCGCCAGCGCGTTCCACACATGGTCGCGGTTCGCCAGATTGCGCGCGACCCACGCCTCCTGTTCGGCCCCCAGCACCTGCGCATTTCGGTCATCGACTTCGGCGCAGTGCGGCTTGAAGCCGTCGCCGCACGGCTGGTTGGTGCGATAGAGGCGCGTATCGCAGATATCGATGTGCGCGAGGCGGCCATATTTCAGGTCGCGGTACATCTGCACCACGCCGCCGCGCGGCAACTGCGCCTTGCGCACCGGCATATGTTCGTACCAGGCCTGAAAGGCGGCGGCACGGCGCAGCGCAAAAATCTCAGCATCGACCCCGTCAGCGTCCTGATCACTGACCCAATTATTGTCGACTTCATGGTCGTCATAGCTGCACAAAAAGGCGTGCGCGGCATGCGCGCGGATCAGGTCGCCATCGGACTTTGCTTCGGCATAGCGCTGCCGATAGTCGCTCAGGCTGTAGGTCGATTGGCCCAGCGACGGGCGAACCGGTTCCACAATCCCGCCGGTCCAGAAGCTGGGCGTAACCGGGCTGACCTGATATTCATAAATATAGTCGCCGTAATGATAGACGAAGGCAAGGTCGGTCTCGTTCGACAGGTGCCGGTAGGCACCATAATAACCTTCATCATAGCGTTGGCACCCCGCGACGCCGAATTTTAGCTTTGCCACATCCGCGCCGGCCAGCGGGAGCGTGCGGGCCTGCCCCCGAAAACTGCGCTCGCCGCCCGCGGTGAAGCGCGCCGTGGCGCCGTCGTGCCCGTCGGTCACCGCGTGGTACGCCTCGATGGCCTGCTCATGACGGCCGGTGTTCTCGCGGGCCCAGCCGATCCCGAACCGGGCGTGGAACGCCATCGGGTCGTCGGGGAACCTGCGGAGGAACGAGGCGTAGGCCTCCTCGCTCGCGGTCCAGTCGCCCGCCGATGCGCACGCGTCGCCCAGCCGAGGCAGAACGGCGCGGAGCGTGGCGTCGTCGGGCTCTGAAGTCGCGAGCGCACTGAGGCGCTTGGCGGCATCGGCGTGGCGCTGGGACTGCACGAGCGCGTCAGCGCAGAGCAGGGTGGCCGAGGTGGCCAGTTCGGGCGGGGGTCCATCGTCGAGGAGGGCCGCCAGCTCGCCGGCGGCCTCGCGATAGCGCTCCAGGCGGGAGTAAGCCGCTCCGCGCAGGTACGCGACACGCGGCATCAGTTCGCGCCGAGCGTCTTCCCCGAGTCCGGCGCCCTCGCGCTCGGCGCGGTCCAGGTGCTCGAGCGCCCTCTCGGGTGTGTCGCCCGCGAGTTCCGTCTGCGCGAGCGCGAGCGCTGCCCGGGACGCCAGCGCCGCGGGCGGAGTTCCTGCGAGCAGCGTCCGGTGGACCTCCGCCGCCTCATCGGCGCGCCCGAGCGCCGAGAGCGCCCAGCCGCGCTCTGCGCGGGCCTCGTCGAGGATGTCCGGCGGGAGCGCGGAGTCCGTCGTCTCGCCCAGGCACGCCAGCGCATCTTCGGGGCGCCCGAGCCGGTTGAGGGCCGCCGCGCGCCGGGCGATGGCCTCGGCCCTGCGCGGATGAACGGGCGAGCGCGAGAGGAACTCCCGCAGGCCGCGCTCGGCGTCAGCGAAGTCGCCTGCGCTGAGGCGCATGAGCGCGAGGTCCAGCGCCGCCTCCGGGTCGGCGCCCGGCAACTGTGCGAGGTAGGAGGCCGCCTCCTCCGGACGCCCCTGGCGCGAAGCGATCGACGCAAGATGTCGCAGCGCGGGCGCCCTGTAGTTCGCCTCCTGGCCCTCTGGCTCCGTGCGCACGACTTCATCGAGCGCACGGCGCGCCTCGTCAAGCCGATCGGTGGACGCGAGGGCCTGGGCGCGCTCGAAGCGCGCCCGGCGCGCGGGCTCGGAGGCTGGGGCCGCGCGCTCCACCCTCTCGAAGGCGCGGATGGAGTCATCGGTGCGGCCCTGGCGCTGGATGGCGATCCCCAGCGCCAGCAGCGCCGCGGGGTCGGCATCGGCCGGTCCGTCGGTCAGGCGGCGCAGCCACCGCTCGGCGGCCGGCCAGTCGTCCTGTGAAGAAGCGATGTCCCCCAGCGCGGCAGCAGCGGCGGCTTCGAGCGCCGCATCCGGCTCGTGCGGCGCGTCGATGGCGATCGAGAGCAGCGCGACGCACTCGTCCCTGCGGTCGAGGCGCGCGAGACAGAGCCCACGCCGAACCAGGGCCCGCCAGGACCGCGCGTCGCGAGGGAATCGCCCAAGGAAGCCCGCGTAGGCCCGCTCTGCGCTCTCGAACTCGCCCAGCAGGTAGGCGCTCTCGGCGATCAGCAGCGCCGCGTCCGGCGCGCCGGGGTGGTCGGGGCTCAGGCGCAGCACCTCGGACGCCGCGTCGCGCGCCTCGCCGTACCGACCCTGACGGTGCGCCACCGCCGCGTGCGCGAGCAGCGCATCGATCACGCGCGGATGATCCGGGAACCGACTGACGACCGCGCGGTACCCGTCGATCGCGCGCTCCTCCTGCCCGGCGCGCTCCAGCGCCGAGGCCCGCTCGAACAGCATCTCCACCAGCAGCGGGCTGGCCGCGAAGGCGCGCTCCGCGCGCGCCAGGCGGCGGGCGGCCAGTTCTGGCGAGCCGGACGCGCTCTCGCACCGCGCCGACCAGTAGGCCAGCCGGTCCGCGCCGATGAGCTCCGCTTGCGGCGCGAGCGCCGATAGCTCCGCGAGCGCGTCCGCATGACTCCCGGTCTCGTGCGTCAGGAGCGCTCGTTCGAACCGGGCCAGCACCGCGGCGGGTGAGTCGGGGTGCTCGCCGATCAGTCGATCCAGCGTCGAGCGCGCTCCGTCACCATCTCCGGCGCTCCGGGCCAGTCGCGACAAGCCCAGCAGCGCCTCCGCGCGCACGCCCGCGTCGGCGCTCTCCGCTGCGAGGGAGTACAGCGTGCGCGCGGCGGGTGCGTCTTCCATCCTGTGACGGCACTGGGCCTCTGCAAGCGCGGCGCTGGCGAGCAGAGCGCTGGCGGGCGACTCTCGACGCAGGGCCTCCAGCCGGCGCGCCGCCTGTCCGTCCTCGCCCGCGCTGATCTCGCACAGGGCGAGCAGGTACGCAGCGCGGTCCCGCGCCGGGCTCTTCGGGTACCGATCCAGGTGCCCCGCGAGTTGCTCGCGCGCTGCTCCGTGCTCGCCCGCGCGGTAGAGCGACTCGCCCAGCAAGGCCAGAGCGCCGTCGGTGGCGGTCGAGTCAGCGAACTCCGTCGTCACCAGTCGGCACGCGCGCGCGGCTTGTGCCCAGTCGCCCTGAGCCGCGGCGCACTGCGCGCGGAGCAGGGAGGCGTCGGGCGCGAACTCAAACGATGGGTCGTTCGGGAGTTCGTCCAGCGCGCTCATTGCCTCCGAGGTCCGGCCGAGGCGCACGAGCGCCACCGCGAGCCCGTACCGCGCGTGGGCGATGCGCGGATGGGCCTTGTGCGTGCGCAGGAGCGTGGTGTACTCCGCGACAGCGGCCTCGTTCATCCCGCGGTTGAGCAGCCCCGTCGCGGCGCGGTACGAGCGGTCGCCCGCGTCCTGCGCGACGCACGGCGACGCTCCGGCGAGCGCCCCGACCAGCGAGAGAGCGGCGAGCAGCGGGGGGGTTCGAGGCATGGCGGGCTCCTGTCGGCGCAGCGCACAGCGCTGGGGCCGGGCGTCGTCGCACCGACCGATGTGCCGCGCTGGTGAGTTGTCTGGCGAACGGTGCGCGGAGCGACTTCTCACGCCGCGCACCGAAAAGGTGAGGTGGGTCGTGCTGTTCAGCGCCCGCGGTCCCTCACCGGGCGGCGCGGGACGCGCTCGAGTTCAGACGGTGGGCGAAGGCGGGGCCGGGGGGACCGGTGCAACAAGCGGCGTAGGTGCGGGCGGCGCTGGTGCAGGGGCCGGTGCCGGGACGACCATCGGCGCGGTCGGCGGCATCGGCGCCCTCGGAGCCGCGACGACGACGGGAGCAACCGGAGGCACGGCCGCGACCGGGGGCACAGGCGCAACAGGCGACACGGCGGGCGACCAGGCGCCGCTCGGCTCGACGGAGAACGACTCCATCTGAAGGTTCAGCTGCTCGAACAGAGGGCGGAGCTGCTCCATGAACCCTTCGACATCAAACCCATCGAACTCGAACTGCCCTTCGCGTTCGGCCTCCTGCAGGCGCTCGCGCAGGGCCTCCATCCGGTCCTCGACCTGCTCTTCGATCTGCTCGGCCAGCTCGCCGAAGCGATCGTTCAACGCTTCGATCTGCTCCTCAGAGAGTTCGCTGAGAGACTCAGCCGTCTGGGCCTCCGCAGCCATGGCCTCGGCCTGCTCCGTCAGGCGCGCGACGGTCTGCGCGAGTTCCTCAGCGTCGAACCCTTCGGCGGCCTCTTCCGCCTGCTCGGCCAGGCGCTCGGCCTGGTCGCGCAGTTCGTCCGCCTGTTGCTCGAGCATCTCCGAGCGCTCGCGGTGCTGGTTGTGACGCTCGTGCAGACGCCGCTGAAGCGCTTCCTGGCGCTCGCGTTGGCGCTCGACCTGACCCTGGACGCGCTCCCGGATTCGTTGGGCGAGGGCCTCTGCCTGCTCCCGGCTCATGCCGCCACGGGCATGGTGACCGTCCTCATGGTCGTGGTCGGCGTGCTCCTCGTGGCTGCCCGCGCCGTCGGGCTCGATGATCTGAATGAACCCGCGGAACGCGCGGTGCTCGTTCGGTGTGGCATGGACGGCGATCCCGTCGCCTTGGCGCTGCACGAGGATGGGGACATCGCTGCGGGCCATCAGCGCGTAGAGCTTCTCGAGCTTGCCGCGCGACAGCTGATAGACGCGGACTTCGGTGGTCCCGGTGTCCGCGCTGCTGCGCGACCCGATCGACTCGCTCCGCGACGGGGCGCAGCGCTGCTCGCCCGAGGCGCGGCGTTGCATCCGGCGCGCCTTGTCGATCTCGGCGCGGTGCTTCTCGATCTCGCGCCGGGCCTGCTCCATCGCCTCGGCGTGGGCTTCGGGCGCGGCCCGTCCGCGGCGCATCGCTTCAAGGGCCGGGGCCTCGCCGAAGAACTCCTGACCTCCCTTGGGCGCCGCCGCTCGGGCTTGAGCGGCCCGCTCCGCCTCTGCCGCAGCCGCCTGGGCTCGCTGCCTCGCAGTCGCTTTGTTCGCCTTCGCGATGGCCTTGGCCTCGGCCTTGGCCTCGGCCTTGTCCGCGTCCTCCGGCGCCTCGCTGCGCGACGCGGCGCCGCTCACCTTGGCAGGGGACTCCTTGCTCTCGGGCGGGCACGCCAGGGCCGGCATGACCACCAGGCCCACCGTCGCCACGCCCAGGGCGACCAGAGCGCCCAGGAGCGAGGCCCGTGGGGCGACGCGTTGTGTCATCACCATCTTGATTCTCCTTGCCAGTTTCTGAGCCCGACCCGACATCACCCCAAGCCCGGGCAGCGCACACCGACCGGGAAGACTCAAGTACGACTTCGTCGCCACCAGCGCCTCGGCGTACGCGCGCCGCGAGCCCGGCAGGACGCTGGTCACCCACGCATCGCACGACGCGTCCGCCTCCTCGCGCAGGCGCCGGCGCGCCCACCACGCCACCGGGTGCCACCAGTACACCAGCGCCACCAGCCCGACCAGCCAGCACCACAGGTGGTCCATCCGGCGCAGGTGCGCGAGCTCGTGCGTGATCACCGCGTGACGCGACGGCCCATCCAGCGAGTCCCACAGCCCCACCGGCAGGATGAGCCGGGGCGTCAGCCCGCACACAACCGTCGGGCACACCCGCTCGTCCGTCATCACGGTCCGCGGCGCGCGGCGCAGCCCCAGCAGTGTGGCGCAGGCGGACACCAGCGCCGTCGTCGGCGCGTCCGCGGGGGCCGAGCGGTTCACCAGGCGCTGCGTCGAGAGCGACCGCAAGGCCCAGACGCACAGGACGACCAGCACCCCGACGATCCACGCCGCCACCGGGAAAGGGGGCATCCGCGCGATCTCGTCCCGCACCAGGAGCAGGTGGAGCAGCCAGGACTTTGTGTCCTGCGCCCAGGATGTCGGGGCGGGCGCCGCTGCAGCGTGCGGCGTGGGGCGCTCCGTCGTCACCGGGGCCGGCCAGACGACCGCGGGCGCCGGAGCGGGAGTCGCCGCCGGGGCTTCGGCCCGCGTCGGCGGGAACACGGAGGCCCGCGGGAGGGCGATCGTCGAGTACATCGACGGGAGGCGCGGTGTCGTGGAGAGCGTCGAATCAGACGGCGCTCCGGACGAGCGCGGCCCGCCCGTGGCGCGGCGTGGCTCCCAGGGTGATCGACTCTGCACTGGAGCCGGATCAGCGAGCCCGAGTGTGCGCCCGCGCGTCACCGGGCCGAGCGCCGGCAGTTCGAGCGGACCGGAGGCCCGCGTGGTGGATCCCGGATCGAACGACGCGGGCGGGGCGAGGTGCCGGGCGATCTGAGCCCGGTTGGCCGCATCGCTCTGCTCAACCGTCGCTTCCGCGCCGTCGGGGGCCGGCCCGGGCAGCACCCGCTCGGCGGCGGAGAGCACCCGCGACGAGTCGAACCACGCGGGGCGCCACGCCGTCACGCCGACGAGGGGCGCCAGGAACGACACCAGCACCGCGGTCCACAGCGCGTGGCGCGTCGCGGGACGCGACCGGGGCCACCGGCACAGCACCGCCACGATGAGCGCCAGGGGCACGACCGCGAGCCCGCCGATCCAGAGCAGTTCCGTCGTCCGTGAGAGAGTGTCCATGCCCGCGCCGCCTCCCGAGATGGATGGAGCGTCACCCGCCGAGTTCATCGATCAACTTGCGCAGTTTCGACAGTTCCTCGTCCGTGAACCGTTCGTTCTCGATGAGCTGCAGCGCCAGCGGAGCCGCGGCGCCGTCGTACAGCTGGTCCAGCAGCGCGCGGACCCGGGTCCGCACCACGCTCTCCCGCGACGCTTTGGCGCGGTACACGAACGCCGGCCCGACCTTCTTGTCGCTGACGGCGAACCCCTTCTGCTCCAGTCGGACAAGAAAAGTAAGCACCGTCGTGTACGCCACCCGGCGCCCTCGCTCGTGGAAGCGCTCCATCACGCCGCGGACGGTCTGAGGGCCGAAGTCCCACAGGACGCGCAGGACAGCGAGTTCGGCCTCGCTCAGTTGTTCCCGCGCTTTCCTGGCCACGGCGTCCCTCGCAGGTCTACTACAACTGTCAGAGACAGTCTACTACTCTCGTCGTAGTGCGTCAAGGGTGTATTGGGCGAGCAGCCGAAGAGTTTCACGAAATCCCGGGAAGCAATCTTCTACCGATCGCTGGTGGAATCGAGCATCGAATGCGCCACGCTCCCTGCCTGAGGGACCACCTGCCCGTCCCACGGGGTTCTGACGCGCGACACGCGGAGCGGCCCGCTCGACCAGAGCGGCTCGTCGGTCGCCCGTGGCCCCAGCGGGGCATCGGTGCGCGTGATGAACAGGTCGCCCACATCGGGTGAGCCGCGCGCGCCGAGGCCGAGCGTCGGCGCGATCGGGCGCAGAAGTTCCGAGTCGGAATCGATCGCCGCGGTCCGGGGCCATTGCCCGGTCATGAGGTAGATGTTGCTGGTCGTCCAGCGCATCACGCCGGTCGGGTCGGCCCAGAGGCGCGCGCCGGGGTGCGAACGGAGGAACTCGCCCAGCGTCCGCCAGTGCTCGCTCGGCGGAGCGTGGACGCGCACGCCCGACAGCGCCGCGGCGCCCGCGAGGGCGACGGGTGGCCCCCAACAGTCCAGCGCGCGGCGGGCCCGGATCACAGCGCGGGGGGCGTGTCCGCCAAGCCACCACCCCGCGAGCCACGCACCGAAGGGGTACACGACGATGGCGTACCGGGGCTCTTTCGCCGCGAACAGCGAGATCGCACAGAGCCAGCCGCAGAACGACACGAGCGCGAGGCGGGCGCCGGCGTCGCCCTTCCTCGCGGCCCCGAGGGCGCCCACGATCACGACGGGCAACCAGGGCCACCAGGTGCGGCTCATCAGAGTCAGGTAGGTCCACCACGGATCGGTCCCGAACGCGCTCCCCGCGGCGCGATCGAGCGACTGGCGACCGAAGTAGGCGCCCACGAACTCGTCCGGGAACGCGGCGTTCATCGCCAGGTGCCAGGGCGCCGCGACGCCCAGCGCGAGGATTGCGCCGACCCCGAGCCAGGGCGTGAGGCGCGCCCGCCCGATCCACACCAGCCAGCACGCCAGCAGGGTGAGCATGAACAGCCCGACGATCGGCTTGGTCAGCAGCGCGCCCCCGATCGGCAGGCCCGCGAGGGCGGCCACCCGGCCCGGCGCGCGCCCGCGCACCACCTCAGCGACGGGCCACACGCTCGCAATGACCCACATCGTCAGCCAGAGGTCGAGGGAGAAGGATCTGCTCGCGCGAAAGAACTCGACGGTCGACGCCAGGATGATCCCCGCGGCGAAAGCCGCCCGGTCCCCGCTCAGGAGGCGCACGCAGCGCATGAGGATCAGCGTCGCGCCGATCGCGGCCATCAGCGCCGGCAGGCGGGCCACCCACAGTTCCTTCCCCAGAGCGTGCAGGAACAGCCCGTGAACCCAGAACGCCAGCGGCGGCTTGTTGAAGTAGGGCTGGTCGCCCGCCATGAGCGGGAACAGCGGGCCTTCGCGCCACGCGTGCAGCGCGATCGCGGCGTAAAGCCCGGTGTCGACCCGCCACCATCCTTGGTTGGCCCCGGGGATCCACAACGCGATGAGCATCAGGACGGGCGCCGCCCAGCGCCACGCCCGCGCGGGGATGAGCCGGAGCCAGGGTCGACGCGGGCGGCACACCTGGTGATTCTACCGGGGCGCCCACAGCGACGAGGATACAGTCCCGCGCCTTGTGCGGCCGCTTCACCCAGCACTTCACCTGGAGCCGGCTCCGGGCCTTGCTCGACCTTCGCTGGCCGGACGCCCCCGCGCTGCGCGAGTCCTACAACACCGCGCCGACCCAGGACGCCCTCGTCGTCCTGCTCAACGAGCAGGGGGAGCCGGGCGCGCGCCCGATGCGCTGGGGGCTGGTTCCCTCGTGGGCCAAGTCGGCCTCCGTCGGGTCGAGGATGATCAACGCTCGAGCCGAGACGCTCGCTCGGAAGCCCGCCTTCCGGGCCGCGCTGGAGCGCCGACGGTGCATCGTCCCGGTGAGCGGGTTCTACGAGTGGGCGAAGGCCGACGGCGGGAAGCGCCCGATGCACATCGTGCGCGACGACCGCGAGCCGATGCTCCTCGCGGGGCTCTGGGAGCGGTGGGACGACGGGTCGGGGCCGCTCGAGACCTTCACGATCATCACCCTCCCGGCGGCCCCTTCGCTCAGGGCCATCCACGATCGCATGCCCGCGGTGCTGGAGCCGGACCGAGCGCCCCACTGGCTGGGCGTGGGGTCGGCCCCGCCACGCCCCGCGCCCGCGCTGCCGGACCCGACCGACGCCCCGCGCTTCTGTATCTGGCCTGTCTCCTCCCGCGTGAACAGCCCGCGGGCGAACGACGCCCGCCTGATCGAGCCGGTGCCCGAGGACGCGCCCCGTCCCGCCGAGCCCGGGCTCTTCGAGCGCTGACCGCACCGACCCCTCCCGGCGGCTCAGATGGGGGCTTTATAGGGCATCCCGACCGACGAAATCGCGCCCAAACGCATCGGCTTGCACCCCCGCCGGTTGACCGACGCCGGATTGCTCACATGTTCTCCAGGTGGTCGTGCCGGGCCGCGCCGAGCGGGCGCGAGCGGGAGCGCGAGGCGGGAGAAGACTCTGATGCGACTTTCGATCGGTCTGGCTGCTGTCTGTGCCGCGGCCCTGAGCGCCGCAGCGCCGGCGTTTGCGGGGTTCGATGAGTTCATTTCGTTCGATGAGTCGCCCCTGGGCACGCTCGTCAACGGGCTGACCATCAAGAACGCGACCTTCGGGTTCTCGGCGGGCATCGGGCGTGGGCTCGCGGGCTCCGAGCGAGTCGGGCCGGACGCCACCATCGCGCAGACGCTCACCTCGCTGAACACCTCCGGTCCCGGCATCGTGGGTCCGGATGTGGGGCGCCTGGTGGTGAAGTTCGGCGTCCCCGTGACGGGCCTGGGATTCGGGTTCGCTGTGGAGTCATTCACAACGGTCGAAGGAGCCATCGCGGTCGATCTGTTCGACCCCGAAGGAAAGTTCCTCGCGAGGCGGGTGAGCGACGCGATCGGGATCGGTGATCGCGGAGTGGCCTACGCGTCCAACATGTTCACGGCCGGCGGAATCGGGGACATCGGGTCGATCGTGATCGAATTCCCGGGCCTGAACCCGGTGGACAGCACTGAGGAGCGGTCTCAGTTCACGGCGTTCTCCATCGACGGGCTCGGGTACAACTTCGGCGACCTCAGGCCCGTGCCGCTGCCCTCGGCGGCGCTGCTGGGCGGCGCGGGCCTGATGGCGATCGGCGGGGTCCGTCGCCGGCGCTAGACCGCTTCGTCTGCACGCATAGCGTGCTGACGAGCCGAGAAGGGGTCGAGCGGCGGGCCAGTGAGTCGCCCGCCTTGGAAGGTAGAGCATCTGGATCTTCGGAAGGTAGAGCATCTGGATCAGAAGAGTTTCGCTCCGAGCGGCCGCCGAAGGAGCGGCGCCTCTTCAGCCCCGGGGCGAGCAATGATCCCTCTACGAATCGACTGAAATCGCGCTCGTCCGCTCCCTCAGTCAACTCCCTCAGTCAAGGCAGCCCGCTGCCCGAGCGATTCAAAGAAAAAGCGTCCATCCCGCGGGATGGACGCTTGTCGCTTGTCGGTGCCTGGCGTGCCAGCAAGTCAGCGCCGGCGACGCCCGGTCACAAAGCCGAGCCCGAGCAGCAGGGCCGTGCCCGCGCCGGGGGTGGGAACCTTTCCAATGAAGAGGAAGTCGCGGGTGATTCCGCCGTGGCCCTCGAACCAGCCGCGTCCGACCCAGTAGCCCTGGTTGGCCTGCGGGTGGCCGGCGAGGCGGTGCTCGTCCTGGAGGAACGCGAAGCTGAACCCGGGCGGATTGCCGAACTCGTCCTCGAGGGTGAAGACGGTGCCGTTGGGCACATCGGGGTTGCCGAGGGAGGTGATCGTCCCGTCGTTGAGCGGATCCTCGTTGGTGACGATCCAGCCGGTCCCGCTGGGCGAGACATTCGCCTCGTACTCGAAGAAGAGGGAGTAGGCCCCGGCGCCGAAGCCGTAGGACCCGCCGGCGTCCACCCCGCCGAAGACCGTTCCCGCGATCGTGATGCGGTAGTCGTTCGGGGCGTCCTCGAAGACACTCAGCACGACATTGTCGAAGGCATCGAAGGAAAAGGTTGCGTTCCCCGGCTGATTGAACGGCGCCACATTGAAGATGTCATCGAAGCGCACGCCGTAGGGCGGCGGGTTGATGTTGCCATCGGGATGGTCGGCGAGTTGAAACGAGGCGATGAGCCCCGCGTTCGCCGAGCCAACCAGCGCCAGCGCCGCAGCGCACGAAAAGACAAGCAGACTGGAATGATTCATGACGGCTTCTCCCTCTCCTACGCGGCGGTTCCCCGCCGAATTTCCGGCCCAGCCCCTCGCTGCCCCCAGCGAAATCCCCGGGCCGGTCACGATAATAGTTCCCGTTCTCTGCAGTCCGAGCAAGCGATGGAGCGTCAGGAAGGGGTGAGAACGCGCAACTCGGGTCAGATTCCGAAGCGTGCATTCTTGCCCGCAGTCTCCAGTCATCCCAAATTGACACGGAGCGCGATCGCGCGGTTTTTGCGCTGGCTTGATCTCCGGCGGCATGCCCGCATGGGCTGCGGGTCTTGCGCAGCGCGGGCGTCTGCCGAGCTCCGCGTGAACAGCCCTGGGGGTGCTCGGCCCCTGAGCGCACCCTTGATCCCCGGGCCTCAACTCAATGAAAATCCCGCGACACGCTCATCAGCCCCGCGGCGAGGCGGTCGAGGGAACGCAGTTCGCGGGCCAGGACATGCACGACCTCGCCCTGGCGCTCGACCACGCCCCGGCAGAGGACGATCCGGCTGTGGCGGGCGGCGCTGCGGTACCGCTCGTAGACCCGCGGCTTGACGATCAGGTTGGCGACGCCGGTTTCGTCCTCGATGGTCATGAAGACGATCCCCGAGGCGGTGCCGGGGCGCTGGCGGACGAGGACGACGCCCGCGACGGTCGCCCGCGCGCCCCGGGGCATGGCGGCGCCGTCCGAGAGGGCCTCGTTGGGCGCGGCGCCGCGAGCGCGGAGCGCTCCGCGGATGAACGACACGGGGTGCGCCTTGAGTGACAGCCCCGCGCTGGCGTAGTCGGCGTGGACCTCGCTGGCGGGCGATCGCGGGGGGAGGCGGAGGGACGGCGCGCCGTCGTCGTCCCACTCCGCGTCGAACAGCGGGAGGCGTTCGTCGCGCAGGGACTGGACCGCCCAGAGGGCCCGCTGGCGTGAGAGCCCCATGGAGCCGAAGGCGTCGGCCTGGGCGAGGCGGCGCATCGAAGCGGCGCTCGTTCCCGTGGCCCGCCACAGCGCGGCGATGGAGCGGAACGCCCCGCGCCGACGGACGCACTCGCTCACCCGGTCCGCCTCGTCCCGGCGGAGCCCGTTCACCAGGCGCAGCCCGAGCCGGAGGGCCGGGCTGCTCTCGCCCGGTTCGAGCGTGCAGTCCCAGTCGGAGTGGTTGGCGTCGATGGGGCGGACCTCGACGCCGTGTTCCTTGGCGTCGCGGACGATCTGGGCGGGTTGGTAGAAGCCCATGGGCTGGCTGTTGAGCAGGGCGGCGGCGAAGGCGGCGGGGTGGTGGCGCTTGAGCCAGGAGGAGGCGTAGACGATGAGGGCGAAGGAGGCGGCGTGGGACTCGGGGAAGCCGTACCCGCTGAAGCCCTTGATCTGCTCGAAGGACCGCTCGGCGAACGCCCTGGGGTAGCCGCGGGCGAGCATGCCTTCGATGAGCCGGTCGCCGAAGCGTTCGATCTGGTTGCCTCGGGTCTTCCATGCGCCGATGGCGCGCCGGAGCTGGTCGGCCTCGCCCGGTGTGAACCCGGCGGCGACGACGGCCAGGGCCATGGCCTGCTCCTGGAAGAGCGGGACGCCCAGGGTGCGCTCGAGCACGACCCGGACCGCGTCGTCGAAGAAGGTCACCGGCTCCTGGGCGTTGCGCCGGCGCAGGTAGGGGTGGACCATGTCGCCCTGGATCGGCCCCGGGCGCACGATGGCGACCTCGATGACCAGGTCGTAGTAGCAGCGCGGGCGGAGCCGGGGGAGCATCGACATCTGCGCTCGGCTCTCGATCTGGAAGACGCCGACCGTGTCGGCCTTGCAGATCATGTCGTAGACCGCGGGATCCTCGGGCGGGATCGTGGCGAGCGTCAGGTCGCGCCCCTCGTGCGCGCGGACGAGGTCCATCGCCTTGCGGACGCAGGTGAGCATGCCCAGCCCGAGCACATCGACCTTGAGCATGCCCAGGGCGTCGATGTCGTCCTTGTCCCACTCGATGACGGTGCGGTCCTCCATGCGGGCGTTCTCGATGGGGACCAGCTCGCACAGGGGCGTCCGGGTGATGACGAAGCCCCCGACATGCTGGGAGAGGTGGCGGGGGAAGCCCTCGATCTCGGCGGCGAGGCCCAGGATGCGCCGGATGTGGGGGTCGTGCGGGTCGAGCCCGGCCTGGCGCAGGCGCTCGGGCCTGGGCGGGCCGCTGCCCCATCCTTCGACCTCCTTGGCCAGCCGGTCGACGCAGTCGAGGGAGAGCCCCATGGCCTTGCCGACCTCGCGGATGGCGCTTCGCCCGCGGTAGGTGATGACCTCGGCGGTGAGGGCCGCCCGGTCGCGCCCGTACTTGGCGTAGAGGTGCTGGATGACCTCCTCGCGGCGCTCGTGCTCGAAGTCGATGTCGATGTCGGGGGGCTCGTCTCGTTCGCGGCTGACGAAGCGCTCGAAGAGGACGCTCACGCGCTCCGGGTCGACGGCGGTGACGCCCAGGCAGTAGCACACGGCGCTGTTGGCCGCCGCCCCGCGCCCCTGGCAGAGGATGCCCCTGGACTGCGCGAAAGCGACGATGTCGTGGACGGTCAGGAAGTAGGCGGCGTAGCGCAGTTCGTCGATGAGCCCCAGTTCGTGCCGGATCTGCCCCCGGACCTTCTCGGGGACTCCGCCCGGGTAGCGCCGCAGCGCGCCCGCTTCCGTGAGGGCGCGGAGGTGGCCCATGGGCGTGGAGCCGGGGGGGACCACCTCGTCGGGGTACTCGTAGCGGAGCTGGTCGAGCGAGAAGCCCCGGCAGCGATCGGCGATCTCGACCGTCCGCCCCAGCGCGCCCGGGAAGCGTGCGAAGAGGCGGTGCATCTCCGACGGGGGCTTGAGGTGTCGCTCGGCGTTGGCCAGCAGGCGGAGCCCCGCCTGCTCGATCGTGCACCCGTGGCGGATGCAGCACAGGGTATCGTGCAGCGCGCGGCGCTCGGGGGCGTGGTGCCGCGCATCGTTGACGGCGACGAGCGGGACGCACGCCTCGGCGCTCAGGCGGGCGAGCGCGATCGTCCGCGCCTCGTCGCCCTGGGCGTAGGTGCGCGATGCCGCCAGGGAGAGCCCGTCCTCGGCGAAGCCCCGGCGCAGGGCGCCGAGGTGGGCGACGAAGCGGTCGTCCGGCGCTCCGGGCGGGAGAGCGACGCCCAGCATCCCCTCGCTGTGCGCGAGCAGGTCCTCGAGCGTGAGCAGGCACGCGCCCTTCTCGGCCCGGCGCTTGCCCAGGGTGAGCAGGCGACAGAGCCGCGCGTAGGCGGGCCGGTCGGTCGGGTAGACCAGCACCGAGAGCCCGCGCGGATCCTCAAGGACGATCCGGCAGCCGACGACCAGCGGCACGCCCGCTTCTTTGGCGGCGGCGTGGGCGCGCACGACCCCGGCCAGGGAGTTGCGGTCGGTCACCGCGATGGCCCCGTGCCCCAGTTCGCCCGCGCGACGGACGAACTCGTCCGGGTGGCTCGCGCCGCGCAGGAACGAGAAGTTGGTCGTGACCTGCAGTTCGGCGTACGCGCTCATGGCTCAGGCCCACTCCCCGTGGAGGAACCACCGGCCGCCCGCGGACTCGCGGTAGACCCACCACCAGCGCCCGTCGTCGAGGGCGAGGATGTAGTAGTCACGGGCGCCCTGTTCGCCGCGCCACCATTCGCCGCCGATCCGCTCCGGCCCGGCGCAGGAGCGGACCGCGAACGACTCGCCGGCGCGCCGGATCAGGACGATCGGCCCCTCGGGCAGGAGGAGCGTCGCTTCGACCGGGGCGGGGTGGTCGAGCAGCAGGGTCGGGCGGTCGGCGTCAACGAGCGCCGCCGGAGGTGTTGATCCCTCTGCGCTCGCGTCGAAGGGGCGCGATCGGGCGGCGTGCTCGGGGATGTGCGATTCAACGACGGCTCGGCGGAGGACGCGGGTTCTCCCGAGCCGGGCCGCGAGGGTGTCGGCCAGGCGCGCCACCGGCTCGTCGTCGCGCTCGCCCGGCGCTCCCGCCAGGTGCGAGCGCTGGGTCTGCGCCACGCGTGCCATCCCGCCCGCGATGAGGCGCACGCCCTCCACGCCGAACCCCAGGTTGGCCCGGTCCAGATGGGGGCGCAGCAGCGACCACAGGTGCCGAGCGTCGCGGCTGGGCGCCGAGAGGCGCACACTCAGCGCCACCGGGTCCAGGCCGCTGCGTTGCAGGACCACGCCCAGCGAGCGACAGCCCGCGCCCCGGGCGACGAGCTGCGAGGCGATCGAATCCAGAAGGGAGCGCACGCAGACCTCGATCGCGTCAAGCCGGTCGGTCGGCCCGTCGAAGACGCGCTCGGCGCGGACCGGCGGGCGCGGACGCACCGGGTCGATGGGCTCCATCGCGCGTCCGAACGCCTGATCGAGGCGGAGCAGCAGATCGTCGCCGTACCGGGCGGCGAGCGCGCCCCGGGGCAGGTCGAGCAGGTGCGCGATCCGCTCGATCCCGACCTCCGCCAGGCGCTCGACGACCCCGTCGCCCAGGCGCAGCGAGATCACCGGCAGGGGCGCGAGGGCCGCGTGCAGGGATCCGCTGTCGACGGCGGTGATGTCGTCCTTCCCGAAGCGGGCCATCGCCCAGGCGCCGGCGTAGGAAGGGGCGGCGGCGACGCGGGAGCCGAAGCCCATCGTGCGGCACCACCCGTGGATCCGTCCCGCCAGCGCCCGCGGGCTGCCCCACAGCCGGTCGCACCCGGCGATGTTCAGCAGCAGCCCGTCGGGCTCGTCGATCGCCACCACCGGCGTGAATCGCAGGGCGCGCCCCGCCAGCGCCCGCAGCGCGCGGCTGTCGCGCCGGGCGTCCTGGGGCGCCACGCAGAAGCGGCGCCCCGAGAGCAGCGCCCGGGCGTGGGCGACGGTCATCCCCGGCGCGACCCCCGCCCGCGCCGAGAGCGCGCACGCCCGGGCGACGACCTCGCGCTGGTGATCGACGCGCCAGAGCACCACGGCGCACGCCGGGTCAAGACGCAGATGCCGCCGGACGAGGGTGCTCGACCACTCGCTCAGGAACAACGACACGCACGCCATCGCGAGAACGCTCCACCACGCACCTCCCTGTGCCCGCGCCCAGCGCCCGCGATCCCTTGCAGCGCAGCAGTTGGATCTCCCAGCGCGGACGCTCCCCGCCTGGGCACGCCGACACCCGCCAGCGCGTCACCGCCGCCGAGAGAGAACCGGCATCCCGCGCCGGACGCGCCAGCAGCCCGATCGACCCGCCCGACTCCGCCGCCAGTTGCAGCCGACGCGAGGCCGGGAGCGTGAATGCGCCCGCGTCCGCCACCACCACGAGCCCCGCGGCACGCAGAGAAGCATCGGCGGCCCACAGACGCGACGGGGCGTCGGGCGCATCAACAAAGAGCGACCGCCCCAGCAGCCCCGCCCGCGCCAGCGCGGCGGGCGACGCCCACACCCGGCGCCCGACCCACACGACCCAGCCGGTGAGCGACGACGCCCGAGCCGCGAGATGCACCAGAACCCCGATCGCGGGCGTCCAGCGCCGCCCGCCCCCCCGCACCCCCCCC
>DOJA01000322.1:0-1783 GCA_003511945.1 Phycisphaerales bacterium
GAGAGCGCGGAGGAAGGCAGGGATACAGGGTGTCGGAGGTCCGAACTCACGGCATCCTCTTCCCTATCACGCCCGCTCACCCCCTGCGTGTGGCATGCTTGTGGCTCCGCACAAGCATGAGATATCATGCCTTCTCCATGCTTGCTCAACGCAGCAAGCATGCCACCACGGTCAATCCATTCATCTCCTCCGAATCCTCCGCGCCTGCGCGGTGAGCCCTTCCCCTTGAGCGCCTCACCCCCAGCGGGTGACATGCCAGGCCTTCTTGCCGCGGCGGAGCAGCGCGATCGAGGCGTGGAGGAGGCGCGCGGCGGTGAGGCGATCGTCGGGGCCGACGGGCTCGCCGTTGAGCGTGATGGCGCCGGCGCCGAGGTGCTCGCGGGCCTCGCGCTTGGACTTGGCGAGCGTCGTCAGCGGCAGGAGGTCAACCAGGGCGAGCCCCTCGCCGGCGAGGGCGGCCCGCGCGTGCTCGCTCGACGGCACTTCCGCGAAGACCTCGTTCAGCGTGGCCAGGTCCAGGCGCGCGACCTCGCCGGAGAAGAGGGCCGCCGAGGCGGACTCGGCGTGCTCCGCCGCGAGATTCCCGTGCAGGAGCGCCGTGGCCTCTCGCGCCAGCGTGCGCTGGGCCTCGCGCTTCTGGGGCTCGCGCGCGTGGCGGGCGCAGAGGTCGTCGATGTCGGCGGGGGAGTGGTCGGTGAAGATCAGCAGGGAGCGGCGCACATCGGCGTCGGCGGTGTTGAGCCAGAACTGGGTGTAGGCGTAGGGGGATGTGCCCGGCGCGCCCGAGGGGCGGCGGTGGCTGAGCCAGACGGCGCCGGACTCGGTCTTGCCGAACTTCCCGCCGTCGGCCTTGGTGAGGAGGGGGGCGGTGAAGCCGAACGACCGGGGGCCGCCCTTGTCGTCGTGGCCCTCGGCGCGCCGCACGAGGTCGCACCCGCTGACGATGTTGCCCCACTGGTCGGCGCCGGCGGTCTGGAGCGTGACGCCCTCGGCGCGGTACAGGTGCAGGAAGTCGTAGGCCTGGAGCAGCATGTAGGAGAACTCGGTGTACGAGATGCCCTGGCCCTCGCGCTCCAGCCGGGTGCGGACGGAGTCGCGCCGGATCATCTCGTTGACGGAGAAGTGCTTGCCGATGTCGCGCAGCGCGTCGAGGAACGAGATGCCCCTGAACCAGTCGTAGTTGTTGACGATGCGCACGCCCTCGCCCAGCACCCGGACAAAGATCTCTCGCTGGGCGGCGATGTTCCCCTCGACCTTCTCGTCGGTCATCAGGGTGCGCTCGGCGTCCTTGCCCGAGGGGTCGCCGATGCGCCCGGTGGCGCCGCCCATCAGGACGATGGGCTCGTGCCCGAAGGCGCGGAAGCGGCGCATCAGCATTATCGGGACGAGGTTGCCGATGGTCAGCGAGTCCGCCGTGGGGTCGAAGCCGTTGTACAGCCGGCGCGGCGTGGCGAGGTGCGCGCGGAGCGCGGGCTCGTCGGTGCACTGGTAGAAGAGCCCGCGGGCGCGGAGGTCGTCCAGAACGGCGGCGTGATCGGGCATACCGGGCCGACGATAGCAGTCGAGCCCCTCACAGAACGACGCCGAGAGGGTCGGGAGAGACGGGCGAGCCGCCCGTCCCACCAGAGGGGGTGGGTCATTCTGTGTGGGGCCGAGCGCGATGTGACTCAAGTTTGGAGCGGGATCGTCGCTCGCCCGGGGGTGGTCAGGCGGCCGGTCGTTCGCTGACGACCCGGGGCGCAACTCTTCTGATCCCGGGGTCTTGCCTTCCAAGGCGGGCGAT
>DOJA01000322.1:1875-8412 GCA_003511945.1 Phycisphaerales bacterium
GCTCTACCCCTTCTCGACTCGTCTGCACGCGGAGTGTGCAGACGAAGCGCTCTAAGCCCCTACCCCTATGGGATTTGAGAGGATGGAAGCCCCCTCGTAGGGCAGGTAGTGTCCACCTCAGCCGGCGCCCGCGCGGGCGCGACGGTGAGGATCAACCGGGGGCCGGGGTGTCGTGAGGGAGCAGCCATGAGCATCCAGTTGAACGAGACGGCGCCGGACTTCACCGCCAGGACGACCGAGGGCGACATCCGCTTCCACCAGTGGCTGGGGGACTCGTGGGGCGTGCTGTTCTCGCACCCGGCGGACTTCACGCCCGTGTGCACGACCGAGCTCGGCGCGGTGGCGCGGCTGAAGCCCGAGTTCGCGCGGCGGAATGTGAAGGTGATCGGGCTGAGCGTCGACTCGCTCGACAAGCACCGCGCGTGGATGGGCGACATCGCCGAGACCCAGGGGTGCGCGCTGAACTTCCCGCTCATCGCCGATGACGACAGGAAGGTGAGCACGCTCTACGCCATGATCCACCCCCAGGCCGACGGCACGCACACCGTGCGCTCGGTGTTCGTGATCGGGCCGGACAAGAAGATCAAGCTCACGCTCACCTACCCCGCAAGCACGGGGCGGAACTTCGACGAGCTGCTGCGCGTGATCGACTCGCTGCAGCTGACCGCGAAGCACAAGCTGGCGACGCCCGCGAACTGGAAGCAGGGGGAGGACTGCATCATCGTCCCCGCGGTCACGAACGAGGAAGCGAAGAAGCTGTTCCCCAAGGGCTTCAAGGAGATCAAGCCCTACCTGCGCAAGACGCCCCAGCCGGTGTGAGGCGGGCGGGCGTCCCGGCTCTGATCGGCCCGGTGCGTCAGTCCGGTTGGGACCCGATCGGCGCGTCTCCGCCATGGCGGAGCAGCGCCTCGGCCAATGAGTCGAGCGATTCGAACCCGACGAGCGGCGCATCAGCGAGTCGCTCCGCCTCTGGCGGCATGTCGCCCAGCCGCCGCGCCGAGCACGGGGCTGACCAGACACCGAGGACCATGGAAACATCGTTGAAGTTCACCCGGCCGTCGCGGTTGGCGTCGGACTGCGGGCGATCGACGCTGGACCAGTCCTGGAGGATCTGGAAGACATCGCCGAAGTCCACCGTGCCGCTGGCGTCGATGTCGGCCAGACAGCGCTGGATCTCGAAGACGCATGACCACTTGGCGACACCGGTGGCGTAAGCATCGTCCACCTTCAGGAACTCGCCTCCGACAAAGACGCTTGCCGGACGCGGCCCCCCCTTGTCCTCGTCAAAGGCCCGGATGGCGTGGATGGTCCCCCGCGTCGGCTGGGCCGGTTCGGGTTCATCCGGACGCCACAGCGCGGCGCGCCCAAAAGTGCGCCAATCGGCCCCGTCCCAGTAGACCGCATATCTGCGGGTTGTCGCGAGGAGCACGCCGTGCTCCGGCCCGGGTCCGTCGGGGTCGAGCATGCTCAGGTCTCTGACATCCAGCGAGCTGGACGACTCGAAGGGCACGGTGCCATCCGGACCGATTCGAGCCACGCCCCGTTCGGTTGGGAAGAAGAGCGAGGACGGTGCCGGACCTGAGCCATCCTCATCGAGGCTCCAAAGTTGTATGGGAGGAGTTGACCGCGGAATAGCGCCAGGGTTTGCGTTCTCCCAGTTCCCGTTCCTCCATCGGAAGAGACCGCTGACGCGTGTCGTAGCGGGGGGAATTATGAGTCCATCGATGACTGCAAAGAGCTCGTTCGGAGTCGCGGGATTGCGGTCGAAGTCCACCGATTCGAGACTGTGACAGGACCCGGCTTCGGAAGAACTGAGAGGCGCCCACGCCGACCCGTCCCAGACGAAGACCGCCTGCCATGGAGCGCTCGGTGCGACTCGCAGACGGCCTCCTGCCAGGAGGCGGGGGGGCTCCGGCCCGTCCCCGTCGAAGTCGTGCGAAGCGAGCGCGAAGACGGCGTGCTCGTTGAGCCCAGGAATCGCACTCCACGAGATGCCGTCGAATCGGGCGACCAGCCGAGCCGAGACCCCCGAGATGCCCCCGAACTCACCACCGGCGATCAGCGAAGGCGGCTGCCCGCGCGGGCCGTCCGCGTCGTGCTCGATGAGCGCGCGGACCACCGGTGCCGCAACGAGCGGAAGAAACGGACCCCCGCCGGTGACGGACTGCCACGCATAGCCGTCCCATCGCGCGACCCCGCCCCCCAGCGCACCGCCCGCGGCATCGAACACGCCCCCAATGAACAAGCCGTACGGGTCAGGGCCGTCTCCGTCCTGATCAAACTCCGTGAAGGTCACCCCGACCACCACGGGCCAAGGCCCCTGCACCAGCCCGCCCCCCACCCCTTCCCACTGGGCGGAGCACTCGATTTGAGCCGACGCGTGCGTCGCGCCAACCAACAGGGTCAGTGAGCCGAAGAGCGAGCGGAACTTGGCGTTCATGGGGGCTCCGGTGGTAGACCTGCGGCTGAAAGTTCCATACGGGCGGCAAGCCGACGCGGTTGCTATCGCTTTCGGCGCGGATGCCGCGACGGGGAGACAATTTACAATCCGGCCCGCTCCTCGCGTCCGCGGAATCTCATAGCCCGAACGGCTAGGAAAGTGAGGCCCTCACATGCTCTTCCGGCTCATCTACGACGACGCCCTCGCGCAGGCCGCATACCTTGTGGGCTGCCAGCGCACCCGCGAGGCGGTCGTCTTTGACCCCGAGCGGGATGTCGACCGCTACATCGACCTCGCCGCCAGCGAAGGGCTGCGCATCGTCGGCGCCGCCGAGACGCACATCCACGCCGACTTCCTCTCGGGCACGCGCGAGCTGTGCGAGCGCGTCGGCGCCGCGGCGTACCTCTCCGCCGAGGGCGGGCCGGACTGGTCGTACCGGTGGCTCACCAAGAAGAGCGGCGGGGGTTCCTACGCCCACCGCCTGCTCCGCCACAACGACTCGTTCGATATCGGGGGCGTCCGCGTCCGCGCCGTCCACACCCCCGGGCACACGCCCGAGCACCTGTGCTTCGAGATCACCGACCGCGGCTCCGGCGCGGGCGACGCGATGGGGCTCATCTCGGGGGACTTTGTCTTCGTCGGCGATGTCGGCCGACCTGACCTGCTCGAGTCCGCCGCGGGGCAGGTCGGCGCGATGGAGCCCTCGGCCCGGGCGCTGGCGCGCTCGCTCAGGGAGTTCAACGCGCTGCCCGAGTACCTCCAGCTGTGGCCCGGTCACGGCGCCGGCAGCGCCTGCGGCAAGGCGCTCGGGGCCGTGCCCCAGAGCACGGTGGGGTACGAGCAGCGCTTCAACCACGCCCTCGCGCTCGCGTCGGACGAGGGCGCGTTCGTGCGTGACATCCTCTCGGGACAGCCCGAACCCCCGGCCTACTTCGCGCGGATGAAGCGCGAGAACCGCGACGGCCCCGCGGTGCTCGGCGCGGTGCCCGCGCCCCGCCCGATCAGCGCCGGCGATGTGCCCAACGGCGCGGCGGTGCTCGACACCCGTCCGTGGGAACAGTTTCGAGACGGGCATCTGCGCGGGGCGCTCAGCGCGCCGCTGGACCGGTCCTTCCCCACCGTGGCCGGTTCGTTCGTCGAGCCGGGAGAGGACATCGCGCTGGTGTGCGAAGCGTCCGAGGTCGATCGCGCCGTGCGGATGCTGGTGCGCGTCGGGCTTGATCGCGTGGTGGGCTTCGTGCTTCCTTCGATGATCTCGTCGGCGCCGGGGCTGGTGCGGACGAAGGAGGTCGACGCGCCGGGCGCGCGAGCGCTGGTCGCCTCCGGGCGCGTCGCGGTGCTCGATGTGCGCCGCGGAGCCGAGTTCGAGGCGGGGCACATCGACGGGGCGACGAACATCGCGCATGTGCGGCTGGGGCCGCGGATCGAGGCAGTGCCGCGCGGGAAGGCGCTGCTGGTCCACTGCCAGGCGGGCGTGCGCTCGGCGCGGGCGTGCGCGTACCTGGAAAAGCGCGGGTTCGATGTGACCAACCTCGCCGGCGGCTACGCGGCGTGGGAAAAGGCGAGGGGCTAGACCCGGTTCATCACCGCTGCTTGCGGATGAGGCGCCGGGCCTTGCGCTGGCTTGCCAGCGCGCGCCATACCGAGTGGCGTGTCATCGTCAGACCGCTCCGGGCGATGAACGCGGTGCAGAGCACCTCGAACTCATCCGTGTACGGAAGATCATCGACGGTGCGTCGGCTGGCCTTGTAGAGGTCAACGAGGGTCTGCTTGTCGGCGTCCTTCAGGCGCACTCGTGCCATGTCCGCTCCAGTTTCGGGACGCGGCTCAATCACTCACGCTGCGGATTTCGTCGGCGATCCACACGCGGTTCCTGCGGTTGCCGGTGACCTCGGTGAGAACACCGGCTTGGACCAGCTTCTGAATGCTCATGTTCGCGGCCCGGGGCGTGACATCGAGCAGTCGTGCCGCCGACGCGACTGTCACTGCGGGTAGATTGAAGAGAGCGTCGATGAGTTTGAGGAGCAGAGCGGACAACCGGGCGCTCCGCATTCGCTGGTGGAGAGAGGAGCGGAGGTCGATGAGTCGAGAGGCCCGGTCGACCGCGTCCATGGACTGCTCGGTGACGCCTCGAAGAAAGTAGACCAGCCACTCCGTCCATCGGGCGTGCGTGCTGACGCTCAGCAGCCGCGTGTAGTACTCGTCACGGTGCTGTTCGAAGTAGGCCGAGAGGTACAGCAACGGGTCGGGCAGCACTCCCTCGGCGCAGAGGAGAAGAGTAACCAGCAGTCTCCCGATGCGCCCGTTGCAGTCCAGGAACGGATGGAGGGCCTCGAACTGGTAGTGGATCATCGCCATACGGACGATCGGGGGCAGCGAGGATGCCTGATGGAGGAACTTCTCGAAGTCGGACAAGCCATCGAGCAGCCGGTCCGGCGGGGGTGGAACGAAGGTGGCGTCGTTCAGGGAGCACCCAGGCGGGCCGATCCAGTTCTGGGTGCGCCTAAACTCGCCGGGGGTGAGCTGTTGCCCGCGCACGCCGCGCATCAGAATCCCGTGAAGCTCGAGTATCAGTCGCTTGCTGATCGGGATCTCGCGGAGTCGTAAGAGGCCGCGATCGAGAGCGCTCACCTAGTTGGCGACCTCAAGCACATCACCGGGCGGAGGCGTTGACCCGGCGCGGGCCTCGAAGAGCACGAGGTCCGCCAGCGAGGCCTGCGTGCCCTCGATCCTGCTGGAAAGCACCGCCTCGCGGCGCTTGAACGGGCCGATCAGCAGGTGGGGATTGGGGAGCACCCGGCCCAATCCCGCCAGACGCCCGATGGCTCGGTCGGAAGCCGAGAGCGATGAGATCAGCTCTTCGGACCACTCGACGACGGGCGGCAGGGGGGGCGGGACAAAGGCCCAATAACTCGCCACCCCCGCCCCCGACCGCAGGACAAGGCGGCGCTGAGAGGGATCAAACGATTCGGGCCGCACGGGCTGTATGATACCAAATGGGTTGTAGGTATCTTTGGACTCCCCGGAACGGTACAAGTCTTCCGTAGCAGCGCCCCGGCCCCTCCCGTTCCCTCTTACACGCTGAAGTACTTCGCCTCCGGGTGGTGCACCACGATGGCGCTCGTGGACTGTTCGGGGTCGATCTGCCAGTTCTCGGTCAGCACGCAGCCGATGCGCTCCGGGCGCAGCAGGCGGAAGAGCTTCTCCTGGTCGGACATGTCGGGGCAGGCCGGGTAGCCGAAGGAGTAGCGCGAGCCGCGGTAGTGCTGCGTGAAGAGCTCGCGCACCCGGGGCGAGTCCTCCCCCGCGATGCCCAGTTCCTGGCGGATGCGCTTGTGCCACAGCTCGGCCAGCGCCTCGGCGCACTCGACGCCCATGCCGTGGAGGTAGAGGTACTCGGTGTACTCGTTGTTCTCAAACAGCGCCCGGGCGCGGACGCTGGCCTCGTGCCCCATGGTGACGCAGTGCAGCGCCAGGACATCCTTCACGCCCGACTCGGCGGGGCGGAAGAAGTCGCTGATGCACAGGCGCTGACGCGAGGGCTGGCGCGGGAACGAGAAGCGCTCGATCTCGCGCGTCGGCTCCGCGGGGTCGTAGACCACCAGGTCGTCGCCCTCGCTGTTCGCGGGGTAGTAGCCGTAGACGACCTGAGGGCGGAGGATGTTCTCGTCGCGGCACTGCCGCTTGAGCCGATCGAAGAGCGGCTGGACCTGGTCCTCGATCTGGCGCTGGTAGTCGCTGTCGGACTTCGCGCCCTTCTTGAACTGCCACTGCCCCCGGAAGAGCGCGACGGTGTTGATGAAGGGGTAGATCTCGTCGAGGTCGACCGACTCGATCACGCGGCTGCCCCAGAAGGGGGGCTCGGGGATCTCGACATCGGCGCGGACCGCGGAGCGCTCGGCGGGCAGCGTGGCGGTGGCGCTCTCGGGCTGCGCGCGGGCGGAGCGCGCCGGGGGGGGGGGGGGGGAGGACGCGATCGCCGCCTCGACGCCCGCGCGCTTCGTGAGGCGCTCGCTGATCTCGCGGTCGATCGTCGGCAGTTCGCGCGAGGCGAGCAGGTCCATGAACCGCAGCCCCTCGAAGGCGTCGCGCCCGTA
>DOJA01000283.1:0-8330 GCA_003511945.1 Phycisphaerales bacterium
GAGCGCCGAGGAAGGCAGGGATCGGTGGGTTCGGAATTCTGAAACCTCCAGCATCTGTCTTCCTCCGTGACTCAGTGTCTCCGTGGTTGGTCCATGCCCCCGCCCGGGGGGCGGCCGACTCGCTGCGTTCGCTGGCCGGGGCACCCGACGCTCCGTGCTGACAGGGGTTCCCCGGATCCTTCATGCCGGAACCGGGTTGCGTATAGACTGGGGCGAGCGGGCGGTGGGCCCGTGGATCGAGCAGCGGCGCTGCGGACCCCGCGGACGCCCCCCCCTGGACAGGAGGCCCGTTCGATGGCCAAGATGTTCTACAGTCTGGAAGAGGCCGCCCAGCGGCTGGGGAAGTCCGCGGGCGATGTCCGCCAGATGGCGGCACGGGGCGAGATCACCGAGTTCCGCGACGGGGAACGCCTCCTCTTCAAGGTCGATCAGATCGACCTTCTGTCGGGCGACGACGACCACGACGCCGCGGACATGAGCAGCATGATCCCCCTGGCCGAGACGGGCGGGGCGAGCGCGATCAACCTCGCCGAGAGCGCCGCCGGCGCCAGCGGCGTGGGGCTCAGCAGCGGGGCGTTCGACATCGGCGACGCCGGCCCTGGGGCCTCGGGCAGCGGGCTGAGCGCGCGGTCGGGCTCGGGCAGCGGGATGAACGCCGAGGGGCCGAAGGAGCGCTCGGGCATCCCGGTCTTCGACGCCGACGAACTGGAGTCCGCGGACCCCTCCGCGCAGACGCAGCTTTCCGAGGGGGGCTTCGAGGGCGGTCTGAACCTCGACGCGCTGGGCTCGGGCTCCGGCCTGATGGACCTGACCCGCGAGAGCGACGACACCTCGCTCGGCGCTGAAGGGCTGATGGACGAACTGAACCCCGCGGGCGAACCGTCCGGGGGCGTCGGCGCCGACGCGGAGGGCGGGCTCTTCGAGGGGTCGCCCACCACGGGCGACCTGGGCATCGGCGCGGGGGCCACTGTCGCCGTGGCGATGGCCGAGGCCTACGACGGGGCCGGCAGCGGGCTGGCGGGCGGGCTGGGGCTGGCCATGGTCGCCTCCTGCGGCCTGGCGGCGGCGCTGGTCATCATGAGCGTCATCGGCTTCGTACCCGGGTTCTTCTCCTCGCTGGGCGGGGACAACGCGCCCCTCATCTGGACCGGCGCACTGGGCGGGCTCGCCATCGTGCTGGGTGTCGTCGGCTGGGTGCTGGGCAAGAAGTCCGCCTGATCCCCCCCCCTCCACACACAGAGCGCCCCCGCTCTCGCACCACCGAGGAGATCGCACGGGTGTCACGCAGCATGAGCCCGCTGGACGCACGCAACGAGAAGTTGCTCGCCTCCCTGCGCGAGAAGCGCGAGCTGAAGTCGCTCCAGACCATCGACGGGCCCATGGGCCCGGTCGTCCGCCTTCGCCAGCCCGACGGCACGGTCCGCGAGGCCCTGTGCTTCTGCTCCAACAACTACCTGGGGCTCGCCAACCACCCGGAAGTCGTGGAGGCCGGGCTCAAGGCCCTGCGCGACTACGGCGCGGGCACCGCCTCCGTCCGGTTCATCTGCGGCACATTCACCCCGCACCACACCCTGGAGGAGCGCCTCGCGCAGATGCTCGGGGTCGAGGCGGCGTACTCGTTCGTCTCCTGCTGGAACGCGACCGAGGCGGTCTTCCCCACCCTCGCCGAGCCGACCGACGCGATCATCTCCGACGAGCTCAACCACGCCTGCATCATCGATTCAATCCGGCTCGCGGGCGTCATCAGGAAGGGCGTCCACAAGTTCATCTACAGGAACAACGACATCGCCGGGCTCGAGGCGCGCCTCGCCGAGGCGAGGGCCGGCGTGGGGCCGGACGGCGTGATCTTCGTCGTCACCGACGGCGTGTTCTCCATGGAGGGTTCGATCGCGCGGCTCCCCGAGATGCGCGCCCTGTGCACACGGTTCAACGCCTCCCTCGTGGTCGATGACTCCCACGGGACCGGCGTCATGGGCCGCACCGGGCGCGGCACGCACGAGCACTACGACATGCCCGGGCGATCCGTCGACCTCTTCACCGGGACGCTGGGCAAGGCGCTCGGGGGCGCGGCGGGGGGCTTCGTCGCCGGGCCGCGCAGCGCCGTGGATGTCATCGTGCAGCGGGCCCGCCCGACGCTCTTCAGCAACGCCCTGCCCGCCACGGTCGCGGCGAGCGCCGACAAGGCCGTCGAGATCCTGATGAACGAGCCCGGGCGGGTCGCGCGCCTGCACGCGAATGTGGCTTCGGCGCGGAAGAAGATCCGCGAGGCCGGGTTCGATGTGCTCGAATCGCCCACCGCCATCTGCCCCATCATCGTTCACGAGACGGCCAGGGCGATCGCGATGAGCCGCCGCCTGCTCGAACTGGGCGTGTATGTGATCGGCTTCGGCTACCCCGTCGTGCCCGAGGGCCACGCGCGCCTGCGGGTGCAGATCTCCGCGGCCCACGAAGAGCCGCACATCGACGCGCTGGTCGGGGCGCTGAAAAGGATGTGATCAGCCGGCGATGCGGGCGAGGATCTTGCCGCCGACCGTGCTGTCTGCGCGACGGGTTGCTTCGCGATGGGCCTTCGCCATCTTGTCCGCCACCTGCTGAAGGCGACGGACTTCCTTGAGCAGGTTCGCTGTTGCCGGACGGGCGCTCGGCTTTGGCGAACTCGACTTGGACTCGGCTGCGCCCTTCATCGTCGAGGGATCCTATCGGTTGATCCCCCAGAAGCAAAGCACAAAGAGCGCGATGAGGAGAGTGTACCCCGTACCCATCGGCAGGAGCCCGAGACGAATCCGCCGGTTGACCCGGTCGTTCGCGTCGACAAGGCGCCGATAAGCGAGTTGGAGTTTGACCGTCCGGTATTGCCAAGCGGCCCAGGTCTGGGCCCGGACGAACTCATCGATGCGCTCAGCGGACATTTCCAGGACGGCGATCGCTCGCTTCGACCCGGCCTCTTCGATGTCCTCACCGTGCGACGCCTCGTAGTCCCGGAGACCGACCCGATCGCGGACCCATTCCGCGCTCCGCCTGACCCAGCCGAAGAGCCGGAAGCGGCCGACCCAACGGCAGCCCAGTGACGCCCCCCTTCGCTCCGTGTACATGAAGTACGCCGCCATGACGAAGACGACCGCCACCATTGTCAGGAGCAGTCGCAGGGTGACATCGACCCACGGGCTGGAAATGACCGGAACGAGGTGAGCGTGGCGGTACCACTCCAACCGGAACAGCCCCAGGCCCGCGATGACGAGGAGGCCGGTCGAGTAGGTCTTCCGCTTGTCGCGGAGTGTCTGCGCGTACTCGACCTGGTCGTCCCACAGCATGCGAACCTGCTCGTACGCCAGTCGTGCGTTCTCCGTCCTTCGGGCGAGACGACGAGCATCCTTCTCAGGTGCGGCGCCGTCGGCGGTCGGATCCATCACGCCAATGGTAACAACCGGATCGCCCGCTCATTCCTCGTCCTGCCTTCTCAGCAGCACCACGAGCGCGCGTTGCTCTTCGTCGGTCACGCCCTCGAAGGCCAGCCCGATGTGGTGGGTGAACAGACCCTCCTGGCGGCTCCAGACGCAGCGGGCGATCAGTTCCGCCGAGTGCTTGCCGTCGGCCACCGTCACGCGCCGGCGCTGCCCTTCGCCCCACGCGCGGAAGGACATCAGTCGCATGCCGCGGGTCGAGAGGTCGATCACCTGGCCCCGGTCGCACCACAACCCGGAGACCGGGGCGCGCCGCGTGGCGCGTCGGTCCTGCTCGATGCGGCCCAGCGCACGCCGCGCGGCGTCGACGATCCATCCGGAGCGAACGGTCATGGGTCGTCTATCGGTCGAAGGCCGCGGGGCGTGAAGACTCGGCGGGCCGGGGGCGAACGAGCAGCGCTGGTTCCCGGGGCGGAATCCCGATAACGCAATGGGGTTTGACGGTCGGAGCCGATCTGGCCGAATAATCCTCGGCACGCGAGGGTTCGTGTCGCGTGGCTCCAGTCACGAACGGAGGCGATTCCTGATGAAGCCCCGCACAGAAAAGCTGGTGAACGCGGCCTTCGTCGTAGCCCTCCTCGTCGGCGCGGGTCTGGTGGGCTGGCGCGCCATGTCCCTCTCCGAGCCCGTCGCCACGCCCGAGGTCTTCTCGCAGCCCGTGACCTTCCGCCAGGCGCTCGAACGCAGCGCCGAGCAGGGCAAGCCCGTGTTCCTCGTCGCCACCGCCGACTGGTGCGGCCCGTGCCAGACCTACAAGCGCCACGCCCTCGCCTCGCCCGCGGTCAAGGCCCTGATCGAGGAGCGCTTCATCCCCGTCCTGCTCGATGTCACCCAGGGCAGCGAACTGGGCGAGCGCCTGAAGATCGAGTCGATCCCCGCCACGCTCGTGATCAAGCAGGGCGCCGAGGCCGACCGGCGCGTCGGCGCGTTGTCGGAGCGCGTCCTGCTGGAGTTCCTCCGGCGCGCGAGCGGGGGCTAGAGCACTCGTCTGCACGCGTCGCGTGCAGTCGAGTTGAGCTGGGGTAGAGCGGCGGGCGAGTGAATCGCCCGCCTTGGAAGGCAGGACACGGGGATCAGAACAGGTGCGCTCCGGGTCGTCAGCGAACAACCGGCCGCCTGACCAGCCCCCGGGCGAGCGACGATCCCACTCCAGCTTGAGTGAACTCGCGCCAAGCGGCCCTCACGGAATGACCTACCCCATCTGGTGGGACAGGCGTCCCGCCTGTCGCTACTGGCCCTCTCTATGTCATTCTGTGATGGGCTCTGTGCCGGGGGGTGTGCCGGGGGGTGTGCCGGGGGGTGAGCCGGGGGGTGAGCCGGGGGCTCACCACAGCGTGCGCACGCGGATCGTCTCCGGGATCGACTTCAGCCCCTCGCGCAGCGCCTCGTCCTGGCCGGGCTCGACATCCACGATCACATACGAGTGCCTCGGGTCGCTCTGCAGGTACTCCGCGGTGATGTTCACCCCCAGGTCCGCCATCATCTTGTGCATGCGGCTCAGGACGCCCGGCACATTGCGGTGAAAGTGCAGGATCCGCCGGTGCCCGGGGTGCAGCACGGGCAGTTCGACCTGGGGCACATTCACCGCGGTGCTGGTCGAGCCGTTGTTCATGAACTTGATGAGCTTGGCCGCGACCTCGTCGGCGATGTTCCGCTGCGCCTCCTCGGTGCTGCCGGCGATGTGGGGGGTCAGGATCACATTCGGCGCGCCCCGCAGCGGGCTGTCGAACGGCTCGGTGTTGCCCGATGGCTCCCGCGGGAAGACATCCACCGCCGCCCCGCCCAGAGCGCCCGAGCGCAGCGCGCCGGCGAGGGCCTGATCGTCCACCACCTCTCCCCGCGCGTTGTTGATCAGGTGCGCGCCGGGCTTCATGAGCGCCAGCTCGCGCGCGCCGATCAGCCCGCGCGTCGACGGCGTCGCCGGCACATGCAGCGACACGACATCCGCCTCGCGGAGCACCTCCGCCAGGGTCGAGCGGGGCTGCGCGTTGCCCAGGGGCAGCGTGTTCGATGTGTCGAAGTACACCACCCGCATCCCCATCGCCTCCGCGAGGATGCTCACCTGCGAGCCGATCCGCCCGTACCCCACGATCCCCAGCGTCCGCCCACGCACCTCGTGGGCGCCGTCGGCGGACTTCGTCCACACCCCCGCGTGCATCTGAGCCGAGCGGTCCCCCAGCGTGCGGCTGAGCGCCACCACCTCCGCGATCGTCAGCTCCGCCACCGAACGGGTGTTCGAGAAGGGCGCGTTGAAGACCGCCACCCCGCGCTCCGCCGCCGCCCCCAGCGCCACCTGGTTCGTCCCGATGCAGAAGCACCCGACGCCCCACAGGCGCGGCGCGCGCTCGAAGAACGAGGGCGTCAACTGCGTCTTGGAGCGGATCCCCACCAGGTGCGCATCACCCGCCGCCCCGAGCAGGGCGTCCTCCTCCAGCGCGCCGCGGTGCGTCTCGACGGTGAACCCCGCCTCGCGGAGCGACTCCGCGGCCAGGGGGTGGATGTTCTCCAGCAGGACAATCTTGATCCGCGCCAGCGGGTAAGAGGTGGACATCGGGCGGGAGCATAGCGCACCCCTCCCAAGAGCCCCGCATGGAATGACCTCCCCTCCTCGGTGGCACGGGCGGCCCGCCCGTCTCTCTCCTACCCCCTCCAGTGGGACGGGTGCAACAGCCCCCGCGGAGACCTTCCCGCCTGTCTCTCCTGCTTCTCGCTAGGCCATTCTCTGAGCGGCTCTACGCATCACGGCCCGGTCTCGAGCCACATCGACAGGATCTCGGTGATGTCGTCGAAGTCCACCACGCCGTCGCAGTTGGCGTCGCCCTCGAGCCCCGCCAGCCCAGTATCGAGCCACCGTGAAAGCACCGTCGTGATGTCGTCGAAGTCCACCGTCCCGCTCCCGTCGGCGTCACCCGCCGGCGTGAGCACCACCGTCATCGACAGCCGGGCCGCGAAGCCGGCGATCTCGATCTCCTTCGCGTAGAAGGTGGCGAACTCTCCCGTCCCGGGACCACCGCCGCCACCCGTGGCCGCCGGCTGGAGCGATGTCGCCAGCAGGCGCAGTCGCCCCGAGTCCAGTTGCCGCTTCAGGTACGCCTGCACATCCGGCTGATCGACATCAAGTTCAAAGGTCAGCTCCGTGTCGACCGGCACGAACGCCCCCGCCGCCAGCGCCGGGTTCCTCCCGATGGCGAAGGGCGCAGGGTCGAACCCGTCGCGGACATTGTTCGACACATCGCGCTCGACGCCGCCCGGGAAGTCTGTCGGGTAGACATACCGGACATCGCTGCTCGTCGATGGCCCGAACGCCGGTCCGGGGTTCAGCGGATCGCCCTCGAAATAAGTCGCCGCGGTCCAGGGCGCCCGGAACGCCGCCCCGTACATCTCGACCGGGCGCCCGTCCGAGTCCCCGGACCCGGGCAGGTAGGTCATCCACCCGTCATAGGTCGCGTCGTACCGGAACGCGTCCGGTTCGGCGACCGTCAGCACCACCCGCGCCGCCGTCACCCGGTAGCCGCAGACCCCGCGCCCGGCGGGAATCTCCGGGGTCGTCTCGAACCCGACCAGCATCTGCCCATCCCGCTGATCGAACGACAGGGGCGGGAAGGCGTTCTCCTGCCCCAGCGCGGAGAAGGTGGAGATGACCGCGCGATACCCGCGGGTCGAGTTGAAGGGGTACACCCACCGGTCGATCGAGGGTTCCCCCCGCTCCACCTGAACGGGCCCTGCGGAAGCCCCGGAAGTGGCGCCGGCGCCGAGTAGGATGCAAAGCCAGGGGCGGAAAGTCCGAAGGATGTCAGGTGTCACGGGGCGCCTCCTGCGGGGGTGCCAGAAATTCTTCGCTCCAGATTGCTGAGACTAAGTCTCAACAGTATACTCCGCCGAGCCACGATGTTCCAGTTCCACAGTAGTCCATGCGGTCGGGCAGCAATGGAAGGGGCGCGCGGGCCGCGCGGCCGGGCGTTCACCCTGATTGAACTGCTGGTCACCGTTGCGGTGATCGCCATCCTGATCGGGCTCCTGCTGCCGGCCCTCTCTCACGCCCGCAAGTGCGCGGTGATGACCGGGGACCTCTCCGCGGGGCGCCAGTTCGTCGCCGCCTACTTGATGTACGCGGGCGACCACGACGGGGCCGTGATGCCTGGGTTCCCCGCGAAGTGGATGGTGACGCAACGACGCATCAGCGCCAGGGACGAGACCGGCGCGGAGATCACCACGCCGGACGCGGTCCAGCGCTACCCGTGGCGACTGATGCCGTACCTGGACTACACCCTCGCCGGGTTCTACCGCGATGCGCCCGACCTGGAGCGCTGGCTCGCCGAGAAGGACCGCTGGCGGTTCACTTACGCGGTCTCGGTAGCGCCCCGCTTCGGGCTGAACGACGCCTTCATGGGCGCCAGCGAGGACTTCGGCAAGGCCTTCTCCGCGAGCCCCGCCCAGCAGGCCAAGCTGCGCAAGTGGGGCAACTTCTATGTCAAGCGTGTCCATGACGCGCCCCGCTCCAGCGAGCTCATTGTCTTCGGCGCGACCGCCGGCGCCAGCGACGGCTCGTCCACCACCTTCGACGGCCACTTCCGCGCCGAGCCCCCCAACTTCGATCGCCGGCGCTGGCGCGCCGCGTCCATCAGCGAGTCCACGCCCCCCGCCGACGCCGGCAACCTCTCCTTCCGCCACCTCGGCCGCGCGGTCGTCGCCAACCTCGACGGGCACGCCCAGACCCTGAGCGGCGAGGAAGTCCAGGACATGCGCCGCTGGGCCCCCAAGGCCACCTCCCCCGACTGGATGCTCCCCCGAAACTGACCCCCCGGAAGAAACTGCCCCCGGAAACTGCCCCCGGAATCGCCCCCGGAATCGCCCCCGGAATGGACCCTG
>DOJA01000283.1:8405-9197 GCA_003511945.1 Phycisphaerales bacterium
CCTGGACCCTCCCGCGGAACTGAACCGCCGCGGGCGACTTCACAAAACCTCCGCGGAAACGCGGGGCCAGAAGGAGAAGAGACATGCGTCACTGCATCGCCGCCGTGGGTGCGGCCGTCGCCCTGACCGTTCCGTCGTTCGGAGCCGTCGTCCCGTTCACGGAGGCCTTTGACTCGAGCGCTTCGAACTGGCGGAACGCCGCCGGCGCCGCGAACGCGACATGGCTGCCCACGGGCGGCCCGGGGAACTCGGCCCACATCACGGGCGCGACGAGTGTGAACAACGCCAACACCGGCGTAGTCATCGCGCTGCGCGCCCAGGACGCCTTCAACTCCAGCAACGACGCCTTCGTGGGCAACTGGCTGGCGCTGGGCGTGACCGCCTTCTCGTTCGATGTTCGCCACGACGCCCCGGCGCCGATGTCCTTCGGCGCCCGCTTCGCCCCGTCGGCCAACGCCCCGGGCGCGATCGGATTCCAGTTCGCCCCGGTTGCGCCGGGCCAGTGGTCGACGGTCACCATCCCGATCGACCCCTCCTTCCCGGGGTTTGTGTCCTTCGAGTTCGGCAACTTCGCTGGGATCTTTTCGGGGATCGGCAATGTGCAGGTCTCGTACCTCGTGCCCGGCGCGCTCGCGGACAGCGGCACGATCGTGAATGTCGCGGTTGACAATGTGCGCCTCTTGCCGGCCCCAGGGAGCGCGGCGATCCTCGCGTTGGCCGGGACGCTGGCCCTCCGCCGGCGCCGACGCTGAACCCCCGCCCGCGCGCCGCTCTTCCTCCCCCTCCCCCTGG
>DOJA01000214.1:0-635 GCA_003511945.1 Phycisphaerales bacterium
CACCGGGGGGAAGATGGGCAGTCGGGGGCACTCGGGGGCGCCGGGCGCGGACTGAGGGGCCATTTCTCGCCCGCCCGCCCCGGGGGGGTCGATGATGCGGCGTGCGCGATCGCTCCGCCCGAAGCGTCGGCCCCCTGTTCCGGCTGGACCCGGGGTGGCTGTTCCTCATCGCGGGGCTCGCGCTGCTCAGCGCGACGGTGATGATCCCCGCGGCGGACGACCTGGCCGAGGCGCGCTGGCACCGCGACCGGGCGATCGCGGTCGAGCGCTGGCGGGCCCAGCGCCTGGCCAACCACTCGGACTACGCCGATGCGCTGAACCGGCGCGATCCCTCGCTCGTGCTCTCGCTGGCGGCGACGCAGCTGAACCTCGCGCCCGCGGGGCGGAGCGTGATGGTCGATGCCTCCTCGCCGGGGCGGATGCCCAGCGCGTCGGTGTTCCCGGGGCTCGAGCCGCGGTTTGTGCCGGCGTCGCGCCCGGACCGTCCGGGCTCGCTGCTGCAGCGCCTGGCGACCGGGGCTCAGACGCGCCTGTGGCTGTTCATCGCGGGGGCGATGCTGGTGCTGATCGGGCTGCTCCCCCCGTCGGAGCCGGCGCGGGGGGTGTGAGGGGGCGGGTTTCGGGTTTCGGGTTTC
>DOJA01000214.1:744-14588 GCA_003511945.1 Phycisphaerales bacterium
GTGTCGGGTGTCGGGTGTCGGGGGTCGGGTAGAAGCGTTGGGTGGCATGCTTGTGGCCTGGCACAAGCATGTCTGTTCCCTCCGCATGCTCGCTCAAAGCAGCAAGCATGCCACCCGAAGGCCCAGTTATCATCGTTCCCCATGAAAACGATGATCCTCCTCGCGGCGTTCCTCGCATCCTCGCTTGTCCTCGCCCCCGCCTCGCTGGCCCGACAGGCGTCCTCCAACACCCCCGCCAGCGCCGCCGATGCCAGGCCCGACGCCCAGAAGCCCGACGCCAAGAAGGACGACGCCAGGCCCAAGCCGTTCGTCGTCCACCCCGAGGCGCCCAGCGTCACGCACCACACGGTCACCATCGCCGGCCAGCCGGTGCACTACACCGCCACCGCCGGAACGCTCACCCTCTTCGATGAAGACAAGGACAACAAGCCCACCGCGAAGATCTTCTACATCTCCTACCGGCGCACCGAGCGCCCGCACGCGGACTACGAAAAGTTCGTCAAGGACTTCAAGGCGCAGAAGGGCGAGGACGCCACGCCCCCGAGCAACTACCCCGACGCTTCGACGCGCCCCATCACCTTCTCCTTCAACGGCGGGCCGGGCTCGTCCTCCGTCTGGCTGCACCTGGGCGTCTTCGGGCCAAAGCGGGTGAACTACATCGACGAGGCCGGGCACCCCGGCCCGCCGCCCTACCGCGTGATCGAGAACGCGTACTCGCTGCTGGATGTCTCGGACTTTGTCTTCATCGACCCGGTCTCCACCGGCTACTCCCGCGCCGAGGAGGGCGTGAGCGAGAAGGACTTCCACGGCGTGGAGTCCGACATCGCCTCCGTCGCCGAGTTCATCCGACGGTTCCTGACCACCGATCAGCGCTGGGGCAGCCCCAAGTTCGTCGCCGGCGAGTCCTACGGCACGACGCGGGCGGCGGGGCTGACGGACTTCCTCAACGACCGCCACGGGATCGCGGTCAACGGCGTCGTGCTCGTGTCGGCGGTGCTGGAGTTCGGCTCGATCCGCTTCGCGCCGGGGAACGATGCGCCCTTCATGCTCTTCATGCCCTCCTACGCCGCCTCGGCCCACTTCCACAAGCGCTGCGCCGAGCGCTACCAGCGGATGCCCCTCGATGTGTTCCTGAACGAGGTGCGCGACTACACGCTGGGCGAGTACGGGTCGGCGTTGCTGAAGGGATCGACCATCACCGACGAAGAGAAGGACCGCGTCGCCCAGCGCCTGTCGGAGTACACGGGGCTGAGCGCCGAGTACCTGAAGCGCGCCAACCTGCGCGTCAGCCAGCCCCGGTTCTGCAAGGAACTGCTGCGCGACGCCAGCCGCACCGTGGGCCGGTTCGATTCACGGTTCACCGGGATCGATATCGACGATGCCGGCGAGTCCTACGAGTACGACCCGTCGTACGCGGCCATCCGCTCCAACTACACGCAGGCGTTCAACGGCTTCGTGCGGGGCGAACTGGGGTACACCTCGGACCTGTCGTACGAGATCCTGACGAATGTCCAGCCGTGGTCGTTCGATCCGGCGGGGAACAACCGCCCGCTGAATGTCGCCGAGCGCCTCCGCGGGGTGATGCACGAGCAGCCCTACCTGCGCGTGCTGCTGGCGTCGGGGTACTACGACCTGGCGACGCCCTTCTTCGCGGCGGACTTCACCCGCGACCACATGATGCTGGCCCCCGACCGGCGCGGGAACTTCACGACCAAGTACTACGAGGGCGGGCACATGATGTACCTGCACCGCCCCTCGCTGGAGCAGATGCGCAAGGACCTGCTGGAGTTCTACCGGGAGACGCCCGCGGGGGGACGGTGAGCGTCCGGCTCACGGGCACCCGTTCAGCCAGTTGGCGAGGATGTCCGTGATGTCGTCGAAATCGACCACGCCGTCGAAGTTGGCGTCGCCCAGCCCGGTGCCGGTGGGCGTGGTGATGAAGTCGTCGAGCCAGGCGGCCAGGGCATCGGTGATGTCGTCGAAGTCCACCACGCGGTCGCCGTTGGCGTCGCCGATGCAGGGGGGGATGGCGACGAACTTGGTTGTGTTGTCGTCCAGGTTGATCCAGCCGATGTTCTCGCCCCAGGCGTAGCCCTTCAGGCGCCCGCCCTCGAGGCGCGCGGGCTGGGGCGGGTTCGCGAGGGCGCCGCCGGAGAAGTTGATCCAGCCGACATTCTCGCCCCAGGCGTAGCCCGTCAGTTCGCCGGTGCCGGGGTTCACATTGACGCCGAAGTTGGTGTGGTCGGTGTTGGCGTAGGGGCCGCCGGAGTCGCCGGTGTTGATCCAGCCGATGTTCTCGCCCCAGATGAACCCCGTGAAGTGCGAGCCGCCCACGAGCGCGACGCCCTGATCGGCGGGGGGCGAGCCGGCGTCGCGGAAGTTCAGGTAGCCGCAGTTCTCGCTCCAGGCGGTCTTCCGCCAGGGATCGACGCTGGAGGCGGCGAGAGCCACCCCGGCGAGGGCGAGCGACGCGAGGACAACAGCGGCCCGAGTGCGCATGGCAGGATCCTCCGGAACAGGACGCAGGAAGCATCGCCCATGGCCGCGGGCGTGGCAAGCGCGCAGCCGAGGGGACGCGAGCGGAGACCATACAATCGGCGAGCGATGACCGATCAGAAGCCGTACTACATCACGACGCCGATCTATTATGTGAACGACCGGCCCCACATCGGGCACTGCTACACCACGATCGTGGCCGACGCCCTGGCGCGGTTCCAGCGGGCCGCCGGGCGGGATGTCTTCTTCCTGACCGGCACCGACGAGCACGGACAGAAGGTGGAGAAGTCCGCCGCGGCCCGGGGGATGTCGCCCAAGGCGCTGGCGGACGCGAACGCCGAGCACTTCAGGCAGGCGCTCGCCTTCGTGGGATCGTCGCACGACCACTTCATCCGCACGACCGACGCCGATCACGAGCGCCAGGTGCAGGCGGCGCTGCGCCGGCTGATCGCGTCGGGGGATGTCTACCTCGGCACCTTCGAGGGGTGGTACGACGAGGGGCAGGAGGAGTATGTCACCGAGAACCAGGCGCGGGAGAAGGACTACAAGGGCTTCAACGGCCTGGCCCTGGTGAAGGCGACGGAGCAGAACTACTACTTCCGGCTGAAGAAGTACGAAGAGCCCCTGAAGCGCCTGTTCGCGGAGCGCCCCGACTTCGTGCGCCCCGAGGCGCGCCGGAACGAGGTGCTGGGGCGATTGAACAGCGAGGAGGGGCTGCAGGATGTGCCGGTGAGCCGCACCTCGTTCACATGGGGCATCCCGGTGCCCGGGGACGCGCCGGGGCATGTGACCTATGTGTGGATCGATGCGCTGTTCAACTACGCGACGGCGCTGGGGATGTTCGAGGAGCCCGGGGGGGCGGGGGGCGCGCGGGCGAAGTACTGGCCCGCGCAGGTCCACGCGATCGGCAAGGAGATCCTGTGGTTCCACGCGGTGATCTGGCCGGCGCTGCTGATGGCGCTGAAGCTGCCCCTGCCCGAGTGCGTCTACGCGCACTCGTTCTGGATCCGCGAGGGGCGGAAGATGAGCAAGACCCTGGGGAACTTCGTCGACCTGGCGACGATCGAGGCCTACTGCGCCGCGTTCGGGGTCGATGCGTACCGCTGGTTCATGCTGACGCAGGGTCCGCTGGGCGCGACGGACTCGGACTTCTCGCACGCGAAGTTCGTGGAGGTCTACAACGCGGACCTGGCGAACGGGATCGGGAACGCGTTCAGCCGTGTGTCGAACATGATCGAGAAGTACTTTGGGGGGGTGGTGCCGGAGGCGGGCGCCTCGATGGGCGAACTCCGTACGAAGTTTGATGAAGCAGCCGTCTCGTCGGTGTTGCCTGCCGTCGATCGTTTCGACCTGGGCGGTGGCCTGAGCGCGGCCATGCTGCTCGCACGCCAAGTCGATGTGCATGTGAACGACACCTCCCCCTTCAAACTCGCCAAGGATCCGGCGAACATGCCCCGGGTCGGCGGCATTCTTTATGACTGCGCCGAGGCCCTGCGCATCGCCGCGGTCCTGCTCACCCCCGCCATGCCCGGCAAGATGGGCGAGCTGCTCACCCGCCTGGGGCAGGAGGCGCCGGACGCCAGGGGGCGCTACGCCAGGCCGCTCGGCGAACTGTGCAAGTGGGGTGCGCTGAGGCCGGGGACGAGGATCGTCAAGGGGGACGCGCTGTTCCCCCGCGCCGACCCCGCCGCGCCCGCGCCGACCCCCGCGCCGAAGACGGAGTAGTTCACCGCCGAGACGCCGAGAGCGCAGAGAAGAGCATCGGAGTGTGTCAAGACAGGATCGCCCGCGAGACAGACATTCACACAGTCCCCAGTCCCCAGTCCCCAAACCCCCGCTCTGATGCCTCCCTCTGCGCTCTCGGCGGTGAGTCTTCATGATTGACTCTCAAGACGATCACGAATCCCTCGAGCACGCGATCGAGCTCCTCCGCGCCTCGCTCGAAGGGTGGCTGCAGTTCGGCTCGCAGAGCTGCCCTGTCAGGTACATCGTCGACCCCGCCACCGGGCGCCTCGTCGCGCCGGTGCCGATGGCGGCCCTGCTCGCGACCGAGCACCTGCTGATGGTCCCGCGGGACTCCGACGACGCGCTGGCGCTGATCGTCACGCCGCAGCAGCTGCAACACGAGAACGCGCTGACCGACCGCTGGCGGGCGCACCACGCCGAGCCCGAGCATGTCCGCTGGGCCGAGTTCTGGATCGAGTCCGCCAAGCACGCCGGGTGGGTCTTCGACGGCGAGGCCCTGACGCGCCCCAACCCGCTCGCCGAGCGCGAGCCCGCCCTGCTCAAGCGCTGCAACGCCGACCGGGCGGCGCTGTCGCGCGTGTGCCAGCGCTTCGCGGGGGTGGTGGTGCCCGACCCGGTGTGCGTCAGCGTCGATCCCGGCGGGCTGCTGGTCCGGGCGCGCTTCGGCGTGGTGCGCGTGCCCTTCCCACCCGACTTGGGCGACGCCCCGGGCGCCATCGAGGGTCTGTTCGCGGCCGTCAGTCCCTGAGCCCGCCCCGATCGGCACCCCGCCCAGTCCCGCCGGTATTCTGAGGCATGCGAACCCTCCGAGCGTCGTGTGCCCTTGTGCTGGTGCTCCTCGTCGCCCCGCTCGCCCGCGCCGCGGAGCCGACCGTCGTGCTGGAGGTGGACGCCACCGACCTCCCGCGCCAGTGGCTGAGTACTCACATGTCCATCGAGGCCCGCCCGGGGCCGATGGAGCTCGCCTTCGTGATCTGGTCGCCAGGCAACCATGTGCCATCGGGACCGATCGAGAACATGGTGGACCTGGTCGTGCGCGACTGCCGGGGCGGGCGCCTGCAGTGGGACCGCAGCCCCGACCACATCGAGCGCTTCCGCGTCGTCGTGCCCGAGGGGTGCGCGCGGATCGAGGCCACGATGCGCTACATCGCCGGCCAGCCGAGCACGAACTCCCGCTCGACCGACTCCTACGGCAAGCCCACGATGGGGGTGCTCAACTGGAACACCGTGGTGCTCTACCCGGTTGGGCTGTCGAACCAGGAGATCACCGTCGAGGCCTCGCTCGGGCTGCCGTCCGACTGGTCGTTCGCCACTTCGCTCCGCGCCGAGGACGACGCGGACACCGAGCGATTCCGCACGCTGCGCGACATGCGCCCCCCCGCCCCCCCCGGAAGTTCCGCCGGAAGCGCACCCGGGGGCGCACCCGGGGGCGCACCCGGGGGCGCATCCGGGGGCGCATCCGGGGGCGCCGCCGGGGGCGCATCCGGGGGCGCCGCCGGGGGCGCGGCTTCGGTGAAGTGGACGCGCTTCGAGACGGTCCCGCTGGCCGAACTGATCGACTCGCCCGTCATCATGGGGCGTCGCCTCAGGACCTATCCGCTGGAGGTGGGCGACGCGGCCCCACACGCGCTGTGCGTGGTGTCGGAGAACGAGAAGGCGGTCGTCGTGCCGGACTGGATCCTCGAACAGGTCGGCGCCATGTGCCGCCAGACCATGCGCCTGATGCGGGTTCCGGGCAAGCCGCCCTTCCCGCGCGAGCGGTTCCTGTTCCTGGTGGCGCTGGGCGATGGGCTGCGGTTCGGGGTGGAGCACGGCGAATCGACGCTCATCGGCTCCTCCGACCGGTTCTTCCTGGACGCCAAGAAGGACGACCAGCACGCCGGGGGCGGGACGCTGGGCGTGATCCCGCACGAGTACTTCCACGCCTGGTGCGGCAAGCTGGCGTGCCCCGAGGGGCTCGTGAGCGCCGACTTCCACACCCCCGTGAACCCCGAGCTGCTGTGGGTGTACGAGGGGCTCACCTCGTACTACGACGAGGTGCTCTCGGCCCGGGGCGGGATGACCCTGGCGCAGGAGTACCTCGACGGTGTGCGCGACACCGCCTCGTCCTACGAGATCCGCACCGGGCGCCTGTGGCGCAGCGTCGAGGACAGCGCCCGCGCCGCCCGGCACCTCCGTCAGCGCGGGCAGTTCTGGCACGATGCGCGCCAGGGGCAGGAGTACTACGGCCAGGGCGCGCTCTTCTGGATGGAGGCCGACGCGATCATCCGGCGCGGGACGGCAGGCGCGAAGTCGCTCGACGACTTCTGCCGCGTGTTCTTCGATGTGCCGGTGAACCCGGTCGGCGCGCAGCACGGGTACACGCGGGAGGATGTCGTGCGGGCGCTGACGAGCGTCCTCCCGTCGCAGGACTGGGACGCGCTGATCCGCGCCCGGATCGAGACCCCCGCGCCGACGCTGGACCTCTCGCCCCTGCTGCGCCTCGTCGGGTACGACCTGGAGTTCACGGACGAGCCGACCAAGGCGCAGGCCGCCGAGGAGAAGAAGTCAGAGGGACAGGGGACGATCAACCTGAAGCAGTCGATCGGCGCGTCGTTCTCCAAAGAGGGCGAGGTGACCGATCTGGTGATCGGATCACCGGCGGACCTCGCGGGGCTCGCCTGGGGCATGAAGGTGCTGGCGGTTGGCGGGTGGACCTGGAGCCCCGATCGGCTGCGCGAGGCGGTGCGGGCGTCGAAGGAGGCGGGGAAGGTCGAACTGACCGTCTCCTTCGGCGAGCGGGTCGAGTCGAAGGCGATCGCGTACTCGGGGGGGCTCCGGTACCCGCGCCTGGTCCGCCTGGAGGGCGAGCCGGACATCCTGAACGAGGCCGTGCGCCCGTTGGATGAGGGACCGGCGCACTGACGGGAGGCGCCCGTCCTCACTTGTCTGAGAGCAGCGCCCGGCCCGCGGTGAATCGCTCCAGCTCGTCGCTCGTGAGGTAGGCCTTGGCGTCGGTGTCATCGCGGAGGTAGGCGTCGAGGAACGCTGTGGTGGCGCTGGTGGTGGCGTCCACGATCATGCCGATGTCCGCGGGCGCGTTCTCGCCCACAAGGTCCAGGATCGCCGCCGGCTGCCGGCCCTGGTAGGACGAGTGCGTCGCGCCCTCGATGAACAGCAGGAACTTGTCGCCCGGCTTGGCGAGGTCGAAGGGCATGCGCCGGGACTCGGGCGTCTCGTCGCTGACCATCGAGGTGTCCTTCGAGCCGGTGATGACGAGCATGGGGAGGTCCAGTTCGTTCCAGGACTCGGCGCTGAGCAGACGCGAGGCCCCCTGGCCCGAGATGACCACCGCCGCCTTGATCCGCCCGTCGCCGGCGCTCCCGACGCGCAGCGGCCCCGTCTCGCCCCCGAACTTCCGCGCGGAGCGCACCTTCACGCCCGCCATGATCTGCGTCGTGAGCGCGCCGGCGGAGTGCCCCGCCATCGCCAGGCGCTCCCGGTCGATGCGCACGCCCGTGGCCCGCTCGATCTCGACCAGCGAGTCGAGCACCAGGCGCGCATCGCCAACGCGGCTGGGGAGGTCCACCTTCGAGACGATGTTCCGCATCTCCCGGCGCACATCGGGGATGGACTCGCCCTGCTCGCGGCGCAGCCGGACAGAGTCCGAGTGGGTCGGGTGAACGACGACGAAGCCCCACGAGGCCCAGTGAGCGCTCAGCTCGCCAAACGCCCGCCGATCACCCCCCGCCCCGTGCGAGAACACCACCAGGGCCAGGGGCTCCGCCGCGCCCGTGGGGAAGCGGACGGTGCACTGAAGTTCCTTGTTGCGGGCCGCGTCGCGGAGCACCAACGGGTCGAGGGTTCCGACCTCGTTGGGACCTTCTTCCAGTCGGTACCCCGAGCCCCGCGCGTCCTCGACGGGCTGGGCGGGGGCGGTGGATACAGAGGCCACGCTAAGTCCTAAAATCAGTGCAGACAACATGTTGCGCATGATCCTCTCCCGCGGGGGGGTGTCCGACGCCCAACGAAGACCCGCGTGGTGGATTGCCCGGCCGGGCAACGGGGGCTGCAGGCCGGGCGCGAGCAAACGGCCAAGACGGCGCCAATCTTGGCGTTTGGACTGGACATCGGCTGCGTCTGCGCTAGTTTTCAGGGGTTCCCAGGAGGAGAAGAATCATGCGTCATCTGACCGCTGCGGCTGTGGCCGCGGTTGCCGCGCTGGCGACGCCGGCGTTCGCGGCCCCATCGTGGTCCTACTTCGCCGGGGGCGACGCCGCCTTCCTGGCGATCTCGAACAACGGGATGCTGGAGCGCGCCGTCGCCGAGGGTCGGATCGGCGACGCCGGGACGAACCAGACCTGGGAGATCGCTCTCTGGGAGCGCGGCGGGGTGGGCGCCCCGAAGGACCAGGACAACCTCACCATCACCAACGGCACAGTCATGCCGTGGACCCTCACCTGGGACGGCGTGAACACCGTGTCGTACACGGTCAACGGGGTGCTCGTCTCCTGGAACCAGGTCGCGGGGAACTTCACCGACATCTTCATCCGCTCGCGCTCCGCGACGGACTCGATGGTCGTTGTGCAGAGCATCGACCTCGTCGGCTCTGGCCTGGCGATCGGCGACCTGTCCTCTTCTGGCAACGGGGATGTCGACTACCTCCGCATCCAGAACATGGGGATGGACTTCCCGGCCCTCACGCTGACGGGGAACCTGACGCTGTCGTGGACGGGGGCTCGCCCGTCGAACTCGCAGCTGGCGACGCAGATCAAGCTGACCAATGTGATCCCCGCGCCGGGCGGCGTCGCCCTGGGGCTTGTGGCCCTCGGCGCGGGCGCGCGTCGTCGTCGTCGTCGCTGAGGCGAGCCGGCCCGTCAGACAACTTCATCGACCGATGGGTCCGCGGATGCCGGCGGGACTCGACCTACTTCGAGAGCAGATCGCCCAAGGCCGTGTCTGGAGCGAGTTCTTCGCCCCAGAGGTTTGCTCGTCTCCAGGCGAGCGTGAGGCCTTCCCACACCTGGAGCGCCGTGGCTCCGCGGGCATGACCCGCGGCCGCCTTGGTCACGAGGGCGTCGATCGAGTCGTACGGGACATATGGGGAAATGGCGACTCGCTGGCCGGGACTGCCGAGGTAGTTGCCGTGCGGGTCGATCTCGCTTCGGTGCGCCAGGGCCGGGTATGCCGCCTGGAGTTTGTCCTTCAACGGGAAGCCGGGGGGCACCTGATCGAAGGGGCCGTCGTAGTAGTTGTTGGCGCGGATGTTGCTCGCGTGGACGCCCAGAAGGATCGCGCGCCCGGACTCGTCGAACAGGAATACGAACCGCGACTCTCGACCTACGAAGAGGGGTGGCGTCGAGCCGGGGATCGGATCAAGCGTCTCTGGCGAGAGAGCATGAGGGTTCAGCACATACCTGAATGTACTCGGCTCCGCGGCCCAGACGAGCACAAATGAGTGTCCCGAGTCGTCGACGATGTCCGCCACGAACTCTTCGCCGGTGACCAGGAGGTCCGGTTCGCTGCGCGCGGGTGAGACAAGCACGAACTCTCTTGCGATCCCGCCCCAGCTCACCGCGTAGCGGCCGGGGCCCGACCGGGACAGCTCGACCCCGTCCGTCGCATCGAACGACGAGGCGCGGACGAACGAACGGTCGTTCTCGTCGAAGTACCCGATGTGCAGGATCGACGCGGGAGCGTCGGTGAAGCGAAGGTTGCCGCTGATCCATCGGTGTCCGGCCCGGAAGCGAAAATAAAAGTAGAGTTCGGTCGGGTAGACGAGGTTGCGCTCCGGCGCGTGGCGGAGCACATGGCGGAGGACCGAGAGAGGATCATCCAATTGTGGGGCGTGCACCGAGTTTGAGCGGGGGCCGAGCCCGGACTGCGCCCAGCGGCCCTCGAGCCAGTCCTGATGGAACAGGACCGCGGGACCATCGGGAGTGCGTGGGTTCGAAGTGCATGCACTCGGAGTCAGGACCGCGGCGATCCATCCTCCGAGGGCGAGCCATCGCGGCGCGGGGCCGCGGCGAGCACGATGGCCGCGCTGAGGAAGCCGATGCAGGCGAGCTCCGCCGCGAGGCGATCCCAGGACACGCCGACCGAGGTGATCCATGTATTGCCGCCCGATCCGGATGGGGGCAAGAGGATCAATCTCCTGGCGGTCGCCGCGCGTTCCGAGGTGCCGCCGACTTGGATCGTCAGTCGCCAGGGCGGGAAGCCCAGCGCGAGTGTCGCGAGGAACAGGCCCGCCACGATCGCTTGTCGCTGGATGGTCGATAGCGCACTCCATGATCGAGCCGTCGGTGCTGCATCATCCCTTCCGAGGTTCATGAGGCGCGGACCCTTCAGTTCCCGTCATCGATGATCTCGTTGGCGGTCGTCCAGATCGAGTGTCCGTCTGGGAAGAGGTGGATCGGCTCCCCGGGCTGACTCCATCCCTTCGAGACCTCGAAATAGTGGTTCATCGGCCATGACGGATCGGTCGCGGGGGGCCAGCTCGCCGAAGGCCCTACGAAGTGGCCCGGCGTCCAGTGGACCGACGAGTTCATCAAGTGCGTCTCGGGCCAGGACAGCGAGATCGTGCCGAGATGGTTCGGCTGCCAGGCGAGGTTCGACACCTGCGAATCGTGAGCCCAGGACGCAGAGAGCGCCGTGAGGTGCGGCGACCGGGGCGTCGAGAGAGAGATCGCTCCGTCGTGAACCCCGAGACTGCGGCTGTCCGCCACTCGGTGATTCGGCGACCAGGTGCGGCTCGTCGCGGTGCTGTGCTGCTCGACCGGCGGGACAGGGTCCGACGGGTACCACTCCGCGCTGATCCCATGCCCGTGGTTCGGAGGCCAGTACGCGCTCACGCCCGACGAGTGGTTCGCGGGGTCGGGCCAGAGCGAGGACACCGACCCCAGGTGATTCGGCGGGCGCGTCGCGCTGACGATGGCGTCGTGCGACGAGAGAGGCCATGTGGTGCTGATGCCAAAGTCGTGGTCGTTCGGCGCCGGCGACAGGGAGTGGGAGGTTCCCAGCACATGGCCGGGATAAGTCGAAGAGAAGTAGGCGTTGTGCGCGTCCGGTTCGTATGAAGTATAGAAGCCGCTCCCGCCGATCGGCTCCTCTTCGTCGAGCGGGCCGTCGGTGTCGATCGGATCGTTCGAGACCAGCAGCGTCTCCGCGGCCGACTCCGCGCCTTCCCCGATCGGTTCTTCCGACATCGAAGCGAGAACAATCCAAAGATCGGACCAGTCGACCACCCCGTCCAAGTTCGGGTCTGGTCGAGGCCCTCCCGGGCCGCCGCGGGCTCCCAATTGCGCCAGCACCTCGGCGGCGTCGGATTCGTTGACCAGGCCGTCACCGTTGGCGTCGCCGATCAGCCGCCGAAGCTCACGCGCCAGCACGAGCACGGCGTCGCGTGTATCGCAGTCGCCGTCCCGATCGGTATCACGGACCCGGACCCCAGTCGTCCGGTCCCCCAGCCATCGACGGAAGTCGCGGTCGGTGATGTCTCCGTCGCCGTCGGAGTCCGGGATCGCCAGGTATCGACCGAACCGCGCGGCCACCCCGTCGCGCGTTGGCCCAGACGCCCAGGTCGTAGACGGGAGCCACGCCACCATCCCCACCATGGAAGCCACGGCATGCACGGATGGCCCGATCCGCATATGAAATCTCCGGGACTGCATCCAACCATCTCGCCACGCGACAGATGTAAGAATAGTGGGGGGGGGGAGGGAATCAAGGGCGATTTTGGGACCGCCGCCGACCTATTCCACGCTCAGCGCCCGGGCCGCCCGCTTTCGCAGCCCGGCCCGCATGTTGAGGATCTCCACCCCCAGACTGAACGCCATGGCGAAGTAGATGTACCCCCGCGGGATGTGCTGCCCCAGCCCGTCGGCCACCAGCATCACGCCGATCAGCAGCAGGAACGACAGCGCCAGCATCTTCATGGTCGGGTGGCGGTCGATGAAGCGGCTGATCCGCCCCGCGAACGCCATCATCACCCCGACCGCGATCACCACCGCGACGATCATCACCCACAGCGCCCGCGCCATCCCGACCGCGGTGATGACCGAGTCCAGCGAGAACACGAGGTCGATCATCAGGATCTGCGCGATGACCGCGCCGCTGGCCGCTCGCGCGCCGGCCTTGCGAGCGGCGCCCGCCGTCGCGCCCGGCTCGTCGTGGCCCTTCGGCGCGTCCTCGATCTTGTGGTGGATCTCGAGGGTCGCCTTGGTGATGAGGAACAGACCGCCCGCGAGCAGGATCAGGTCCTTCCCGTTGAACTCCTGGCCGAACAGGGAGAAGAGCACCGCGGTCAGGCCCATGACCCAGGTGATGCCCAGCAGCAGGGCGATGCGGAAGAACATCGCCAGCCCGAGCCCCAGCGTCCGCACGCGGTCCTGCTTCGCGGGCTCGACCTTCGAGGTGAGGATGGCGATGAAGACGATGTTGTCGATGCCCAGCACGATCTCCATGGCCGTCAGGGTGAGCAGGGCCAGGAGGTTCTCGCCCGTGAGGGCGCCGAGGATCGCGTCCATGATCGCAGTGCCCCTGTTGTGGAACGGGGGCCGAGGATATCCGGGGTCTCACCCCTGCTCGCGCAGGCGGATGCTCGTCGAATAGGTCGTGTTCCCCGCCGCGGACTGCGCCAGCGCATTCAAGTGTCGGCGCGTGTCGGCCGTCACATCGACGAACCGAAGGCCGAACTCGTTCCAGCGCCAACCGCGGTGCTTCACCCACATCACCTCGCCCTTCACCGGGAAAGGCCCGTCGCATCCCTGCACCGTGAAGCACACGACATCGTGCTTGTCGAACGACGGGCGCCGGACGGCACGGATCCGCATCCCCGCCGCCGAGGCGTCCAGTGCGTCCCCAAGCGAGCAGCGGACCGCCTCCAGCACCACGCGCCCGTGGGCGCGCTGGCAGTCGGGGAACGAGTTCGTCGGGATCGGCGACGGATTCCGCGGCCTGCGCGGGAGAGTGCCCGAGGGAACGGCCATGTCACGCGGCCCTTTCTTTGTTGATCGACGAGATGAAGTCCGAGTTCGTCGAGACCGTTCGGGCGGCCTGCGTCAGCGCCTCGCGCAGTTCCGGGGTCAGTTCGATGAACTCCACCCCCACCTCCACCCGGAACAGCCCCTGCTTGTCGACCCAGGACACCCGTGCCGCCACCGTCAGCGTGCGTTCCAGGGTCCGCACCGTCACCAGCAGGCGTTCACCCGGGCGCTCTACCGGGCGGGTGCGGCGGAGAACACGCATCCCCCCGGCGCTCAGGTCGGCGACCCGCCCCAGCGATGACCCGACCAGCTCGCACCGCACGCGCCCGGACTTCCTCCGGTTGGACAGCGGGCACTGCGGATTGGCGGGTCGTTTGCGGAGCATGGCTCTCTGGCTTCGATCGGCCCGAAAACGGGGAGGGCTGAACCCCGGCCGCCGCAGGTCGTAGGGAAATGGTGGGTTCCCCGGCCCGGATCCGGAGGGCCGGGCGACAATCGAATCCTCACACGGGATTTGTCATCAGCCCCGAACGCGGGGGTCCGATAGAGAACCCATCGGACGACGGGTCCACACCCGCGCGGGCCGCGTCTGGGGGCCGCGTCCGGGGCCGCGTCCGGGGGGCGCGTCCGGGGGGCGGG
>DOJA01000241.1 GCA_003511945.1 Phycisphaerales bacterium
GGGGGGCCGGGGGGACCGGGGGGCGCTTGCGGCCCGACGCGTCGCGCCTCACCCCCGTCAGGTCGCGCACCTCGTAGAGCGATGCGAGCACGGGGTCCAGTTCGCGCTTCTTGCGCTCGCGGGCGATGGTCTTGAACATCGCCCACACATCCGACTCGCTCTCGAAGTACTCCTTGCGGTCGCCCCGCCGATGGACGCGCCGGATGAGCCCCCACTCCTGCAGGGCTCGGAGGGACATCGACGCGTTGCCGCGCGAGATCTGGAGGCGGTCGATCACATCGTCGGTGTTGAGGGCGTCGCCGGTGATATAGAGGAGCGCGTGGATCTCCGCCATCGTGCGGCTGACTCCCCAGGCCCCCGCCATCTGCCCCCAGGTGGAGATGAAGCGGTCCTGGGCGACGCGCACGGGGTCGGCAGGGGATTCAGGGCTCGGCGTGGGCACGGGGAGAGGATAGGGGAGGGGGGGGCCGAACTCCTCTCCCCTTGCGGGAGAGGATGCCGCCGCGGAGCGGTGACAGGAGAGGGCTCAGCGCCGGAGCGCGCAATGGACGCCGCGCCCCTACCACACCACATCCGCAATCCCCGCCGCGCCCAGCACGATCGACACCACCCCGTTCAGCGTGAAGAACGCCAGGGGCAGCCCCGCCACGCCCCGGCGAGCGAGCACCCAGTGCTCGACGATCAGGATGGCCCCCACCAGCACGCACGCCGCCGCGAACACCGCGCCGAGCCGCGGCTCGACCATCCGCGACGCCCACAGACACACGAACGCCCCCGCGTGCAGCCCTCGCGCCACGCCCAGCGCGCCGCGGGGGCCCATCGCCGCCGGGATCGAATGCAGCCCGAGGCGCCGATCGAAGTCAAAGTCCTGCAGGGCGTAAGCGATATCGAACCCCGCCACCCAAAGCAGCACGAACCCCGCCAGCAGCGCCACCGCCCGGGCGGCGGGCGCCCACGACCACAGCAGGTCGGGGTTCACCGCGATGAGCGCCGCGATGGGGCTCGCCGCCAGCGCCCCGCCGAGGAACAGGTGGCACGACCAGGTGAACCGCTTGGTGTACGAGTACAGCGCGATCCACCCCAGCACCGGCCCGCACAGGATCAGCGGCCAGGGGTTGTCGAGCAGGACCCAGAAGAGCGCGCAGCACCCGACGAACGCCAGCGCCGACGCCCCGGCCACCGCCCACCCCTGGCGGGGCGTCAGTCGCCCGGAGGCGAAGACTCGCGCTGCGGTCCGGGGGTTGTCGCGGTCGAACTCCCGGTCGGCCAGGCGGTTGACGAGCATCGCCCAGGTGCGGGCGAAGAACATGCAGGCGAGGATGAGAGGGAAGAGGGTCTGGGGGCTGGGGACTGGGGACTGGGTTCCGGTAGGGAGGGCCAGGACGGCGGCGAGGAGGGCGAAGGGGAGTGCGAAGACGGTGTGGGCGATTTTGATGTCTGTGAGGGCGAGGAGGGGGGAGTATCCCGAAGATCCACAACTGGTTGATGTCCTAGGCATGTCTATACAACATATTGGACTACGATTGGAGATCTGGATTGAAAGACGATTTGCGGTTGTCGGCTCGAATTAAAAGCAAAACCGTGTTATGCTTTAATTCTGGTCGACAAATCAAAGGACGCTTGCCCTCTGGCGATGACGCATTTTAGCGACCAGGCGCCCGGAAACCTCGTGCCGACGACCGCCAACGAGCGGTTCACGCTCGGGGGATTCCCTAGTGTCCGACAGGCAAGGGGCCAGGCCTTCGTGCCGCATCCCTTGCCACCGGCGGGGGATCCTGCGCCTGTGGTGGGCTCGGTAGCGGATGTGCTGAGTTCCGCCAGTCTCGCACTGGGGCGACTCCAGGGGCTGGCGGCGGAGGTCTCGATCGCGCGCGTGCTCGCGGCACCGTTGATGCGGCGCGAGGCAAGTGTTTCTTCCAGAATCGAGGACACCATCGCCACCCCCGAGGAGGTGGCGCTGTTCGAGACGGGACATCAGGCCCAGAAGAGCGACACGATCGAAGTGGCGAACTATCGCCGAGCGCTTTGGCACGGCATCAACTCTGACCTGCCGATCTGCGTGCGACTCGTCAACGAGATGCACGCGATCCTGCTTGGAGGCGTGCGTGGCGACGACAAGAGCCCCGGGCGCGTGCGTGAGCTGCAGAACTGGATCGGCGGCGATCCGTCGAATCTGGCGTCGGCCCGGTTCGTCCCGCCTCCGCCGGGAGAGCCACTCCAGCGTTGCCTCAAAGAGCTCGAAGACAACTGGAACTACGGACTGAAAGGGTGGCCGACGCTGGTCGTGATCGCGCTGTGCCACTATCAGTTTGAAGCAATCCATCCGTACGCTGACGGCAACGGGCGACTCGGGCGCCTGCTGGTCGTGCTCTCGCTTGTTCGGTCCGGACTACTCACCGAGCCGCTGGTGTACATCAGCGGATACTTTGACCTGCACCGAAGGGAGTACTACGACCGGCTGCTGGATGTCAGCGTGAACGGCGCGTGGCCCGAGTGGATTCGATTCTTCCTGACTGCCGTCGCTGACCAGGCGACCGACGCCGCGGGTCGACTGACGCGGATCAAGGCCGAGCGCCAGCGCGTTCATCACGAACTGGCGCGTGACAAGGCCCCGGCTGCCATGCTCCCGCTCGTCGACCATCTCATCGAGCGTCTCGCCGTCGATGCATCCGGGACCAAAGAATTGCTCGGTGTGACCGACCCCACGGCCCGGAACTACCTCCGGCGCCTCGAAGACATCGGCTTCCTGACGCCGGTCCGACCAGGGAATTACGGGCAGGTATGGGTCGCCAGATCGATCCTGAGCATCATTGACGACGCGATCGCGGCTCAGTGAGTGCTCCGCTCCCGCCCTTCGCACACCGCCCACCGCGCCCCCTCACGCCCCCTCCTCCAAAAACACCTCCCACCGAACCTTCAGCCCGTGCTCCACCCTCAGCAGGTCCAGCAGTCGGGCGGCGACGAAGTCCACCACCTCCTCCACCGACCTCGGCAGCAGGTAGAACCCCGGGCTGCACGGCGCGATGATCGCCCCCGACAGCGTCAGCGTCTCCATCGAGCGGATGTCGATCAGCGTCAGCGGGCTCTCGCGATGGGCGATGACCAGCGGCATCCGCTCCTTCAGCGCCACATGGGCCGCCCGCGTCACCAGCGTGTCCCCGGCGCCGCTCGCCAGAGCGTTCATCGTGTGGCTGGAGCAGGGGACGATCACCATCCCGTCGTGGCGGAACGAACCGGAACCGATCGGCGCGCCGACATCGCGCGCGGGATAATGGAACAGCCCGTGCCCGCGCGGGTCCGCCCCCTCGGGCAGCCCGGCGAACGAGGCCAGCCCTGCGTCGTCCAGGCGCTCGAGCCCCAGTTCATCGTGGAAGAGACGCGAGCCGTAGGGCGTGACCGCCAGATGAACCTCGTGCCCGGCGCCGAGGATGCAGCGCACAACGCGCTGGGCGTACAGCGCCCCCGACGCGCCGGTCACGCCCACGACGAAGCGACGGGTTCGGGGGGTCCGGGGCGTCCGGGGGGGCCGGGGGGGCAGCGGCTGGTCGGGGGCGGGGGTTCTTGGGGAATGGGGTTGGCCCCTCTGTGGCGGGGGGGGGGGGGGGG
>DOJA01000079.1:0-1743 GCA_003511945.1 Phycisphaerales bacterium
TCCCCCTCCCCCCGGGGGGAGGGGGAGTGATTCTGTCCTCGGTTCATGGCTTCAGCAGCCACATCAGGGCGACCGTCAGGGCGGCGAAGAGCAGTCCGGCGGCCTGGACGCCCCGGTCGTGCAGGGCGATCTCGGTGGGGTCGTCGAACACGCCGTGCTCGAGCTTGACGATAATCCGCAGCAGCCCGTAGGTCGCCGGCAGCATCGTCAGCCAGAGCAGGTTGAACCCCACGACATATCGAGTGCCGTGGTCGGTGACATACAAGGCATAGGTCATCAGCGTGATGACCGCGGTGACGACCACCGCCATCTGGAGCAGCGCGTCGGTGTACCCCGCCTGGACGCGTCGGTGCGCCACCGCGAGCGCCGGGGCGGCGTGCCGGACTTCCGCCTCGACCGCAGCGAGGGTCCGACGCTCGCCCAGGCGCTTCCCGAAGGCCAGGAACATCGAGAGGAAGAAGGTGACATTCAGCAGCCAGACCGAGGGCTCGATCCCCACCGCCGCGCACCCCCCCATGACGCGAAGAACAAACCCCAGGGAGAGACTCATGACATCCGCGATGACCTTGTGCTTGAAGTAGGCGGAGTAGGCCGAGACATTCGCCACATAGAGCGCCATGCTCAAGGCCACCCACCCCCGCCCCTCGGGGGGCAGGAAGAGCACCAGGGCGAACCCCACAACGAACAGCGCCAGGGCGTAGAACCACGCGGTGCCGAGGGGGACCCGTCCGGCGGCGATGGGGCGGCTCTTCTTGCGCGGATGGGCGCGGTCGGCCTCGCGGTCGAAGATGTCGTTGATGACATAGCACCCGCTGGACGCCAGGGCGAAGGCGCTCGCGGCGATGACGGCGGCCAGGACAACCGAGGCGGCGCTGGCCCCCGCGGCGGCCAGTTCGCGCAGGCCGTAGAAGGGCCCGACCAGGACGAAGACACTCTTGGACCACTGATGCGGGCGCGCGAGCTGGAGGAAGTCGGCGGGGCGCGCGGGGCCTTGAATCACTGGGGCGCGGTCGTGTCGTGCGGCTCGGGCCATCGGATGATGGCCTGAAGGTAGCGACGATCGGGGTCTGCGGGCGCGTCGGTCCCGGTGAGCGACACGGGCTGGGCGTGCCAGCGGTACAGGTCCTCCGCATCGGTGACCTCGTCGGAGTTGAGGTCCGTCGATGAGGTGGGCAGGGGCGTCTCGGGGGCGAAGGCGTCGAGCTCGATCAGGGTGACGAACCCGGTCGTTCCCCCTACGGCCCCGGTCACCCGGATACCCGTGGCCGTGAGGGGTTCATCGAGGATGAGGTCGAGGATCTGGTAGGGGATCGAATCCGAGAGCGGCTCGGCGAGCGTGACCGGAACGGGCGTCCAGACGCCGTCGATGCGCGTCTCGGCCTCGAGCGAGGTGAACCAGCCGCCGTTGGTCCCGGTGGGAGAGTTGAAATGGTCGCCCTCGACGAGTCGGATGCGTTCGACCTCGACACCGCGGTCGTAGGTCACTGTGAAGGTGACGGGGGCTCCCGGGGCGATCGGCGCGTTCTGTGTGGAGTAGTAGGGGCTGCTGAAGTACCGCAGGTCAAGGCCGGAGAAGTTGTGCTCGACGCCGTCGGCGATGATGGCGATGTTGGATGACGCCGCTGGGCCTGGCGGCGCCGCGACGACCGACGACGACGCCGAGACCGTGCCGCCCTGATCGCGGACCCGGTTGTTGGCGCTGCGGTTGTGGAGGCGCTGCGTGGGGGAGAGTTCGAGCGGGTC
>DOJA01000079.1:1837-9003 GCA_003511945.1 Phycisphaerales bacterium
GGGGACGGGGGGCAGCGCGAAGCGCTGGAGCGCGAGATCGACCTGCCCGCCCTGCTCGGCGATGATGCGGTCCACGATCGTGATGTGGCGCTCGGACATCAGCCGGAAGGTGTCCTCGGCGCCTGCGTCCGCGGGCAGATAGTCGTGGATGTTGTCTCGGGTGCGCCGGATCCAGAAGCGATCGGAAAGGGTGACGCCCTGGAACGCGTCGCGGACGGCCTGGGTCCCCTGCACAAGCCCGATGAGCCCTCCCATGGTGGCGGTGCCATTGTCGGAGTCCCAGCCGGAGAGGGTGCCGATCTGGATGGTTCGCTTCAGGTCCATCTCGCCGTAGAGCAGGGCGAGGACCCCGGTGGCGAGGTTGACGGAGGACTCGAACCAGGCGCGGTAGAGGAAGCCGTTGGGCCACGCGTTGAGCTGGTACCGCTGGTAGATGAGGTCGCGGGTGCGCTCCCAGTCGCTCGCATCTGGGTTGGCGAGGAAGTCGGCCAGCACGGTGTCGATGACATCGGCGGTCTTTGAGGTGTCGGGAACGAAGGCCCGCGCCGAGGTGACGAGCCAGACGGCCTGCTCGCGGGGCGGGAGCGAGGTGTCGAGCAGCGCGGCCAGTGAATAGAGCGCGACATGGAACTGCGCCGCGTGGGCCGCGTGCCCGCAGGCGGTGGTGCGGATGGGAAGATCGGCAAGTCGAAGGGCGGCCTCAGGCATGCCCGGCGCGAAGGCGCCGAAGATCTCGGTGGTGAGTTGCGCGTCGATGTGAAGGGCGGCGGTGTTGGGGAGGAACAGCCCCGTCGCGGGAGGGGCCATCCCGCGGTTCATCAGGGCTCGCGCCTGGGCGTTGGACACCCAGATGAAGCGGTTGATGTGGTCGATCCACGCCTGGCGCAGTCCCGCGCCCGTGAGCAGCGCGTGGTCGGCGTTGAACAGTTCCTGGGCGTAGACATACTCGATGTCCGTGTCGTCGTCGGCCCCCCACGGGTTCTGGCTGGTGATGAACACCAGCTGCCTGGTCATGCCCGGTGGAGTCGTGCCCCAGTCGGCGTCGGTGAAGAAGGGCGGCGCGATCCTCTGGCCCTCGGTCAGGAGCCCGGTCCAGTTCGCGATCACCTGGGCCAGCCACAGCGCCTGCAGCCGGTCGGTGTAGGCGGCGCGGTCCAGGAACCTGGGCGGACTGGCGAAGGCGGACGCGGCCAGCCCCAGCGAGACCAGAACCGGCAAGGCCCGGATCAAGCGCATCGTCGCTCCTCCGATCTCAAGATACGCTGATTCCCCTGGAGGCCAAGTTGCACACTCACACCGGGGGCACATTGAGCGGGTCGGGCGCCCCTCGTACCGACGGGCGCCGGGCGGCCCTCGCGCTCATCGGGGCGTACCTGCTGCTGGTGGCGCCGCTGGTGTGGATGGGCGCGGGCGGGACGAGCGAAGCGCGGGACCAGAGCGTGTACCACCTGCCCGTGGTGGAGGCGATGGTGGCGCAGTGGCCGCGGGTGGACATCGTGAACTACGAGTCCGCGACGGCGCCGGGGTACCACCTCCTGCTCGCGGCGGCCTGGCGGGCGACGGGGTCGCGCGGGGCGATCTTCGCGTTGAACGCCGCGGTGTCCCTGGGGCTGCTGCTGGTGGTTCTGCGGCTCGTCGTGCGCTTCGCGCCCGGCTGGGGCGCCTTGGCGCTGGTCGCTCCGCTGCTGCTGAACCCCTATCTGCTGGGCGGGGCGGTGTGGCTGACGACCGACAACGCGGCCCTGCTGCTGGTGGCGATGGCGCTGAGCGGGGCGTGCGCTGGGATATCGAGCGCCGGGCGCAGCGCGGCAGTGGGCGTGCTGGCGTCGGGGGCGGTGTTCGTGAGGCAGATCCATGTCTGGCTCGCGGCGCCGCTGGTGCTCGCGGGGCTGCTGACGAGCCCGGCGGCGAGGTGGCTGCCCGTGTGGGTGCGCCGGGAAACGGGCACAGAATCGGACGAGCGCGGGTCATGGCGTGCGCTCGCGCTCTCGTGCGCGAGCGCGGCGGCCCCGGTCGCGGTAGTCGCGGCGCTGGTGTGGGCGTGGGGCGGACTGACGCCCCGGGCGATCGGCTTTGCGCAGGTCCACGCGGGGGGACCGAACCCGGCGTCGCCCGCGTTCATGCTGACGCTGTGCGCCCTGTTCGGCGTGCCCATGCTCACCATGGTCGAGCGCCTCGGCGCGCTGGCGCTGGAGCGTCGCGCGGGGCTCGTGATCGCGGGCGTGCTGGGGCTGGCGCTGGCGCTGATCCCCCAGACCTCGTACCAGGAGCTGCCCCGCGCGTTCGGTTGGGTGTGGCGGGTGATCGGGCTGACGCCGACCGTCGGCGAGCGCTCGGTGCTCGTCACGCTGGGCGCTCCGGTCGGAGCGATGGTGCTGTGGCTGCTGCAAGGGGGGGCGCTGCGGGCCGGGCGCGGGCGGGCGGGCGCGGTGCTGATGGTGTCGGTCGTGTGCTGGGTGGCGGCGCAGTCCGCCAACTCGATGGCCTGGCAGCGCTACTTCGACCCGATGGTGCTGATGTCGCTGGCGTGGCTGACGGCGCTGGGCGTGCGCGAGGGCGCACGGGCGTCGTGGCGCCGGGCGTCGGGGCCGATCGCGCTGGCGCTCGTCCAGGGCGCCCTCTCGGCGGCGACGCTCTACCGCGAGGCGATCGGGGAGGTGATGGGGAGGTGAGCGAGCGGTGAGGATCCACCACGGAGACACGGAGGCACGGAGGGAGGCAGGGAGTTCACCGCGGAGGCGCAGAGGGCGCAAAGGGAGACGGGAAACGATGGGCTTCGAACGCACCCAGCGCGGGTGCCGGGGTACGGCCAAGCCGTGCCCCGTGGATTGAAGTCGCCATCGGGGCACGACCTCCGGTCGTACCCCGGCACCCGACAGAGATCCAACCCATCAAGTGCGGGTGCCCCGGCTAGCGAGCGCAGCGATTCGGCCGGGCGTTTGGTGGCATGCTTGCTGCTCGGAGCAAGCATGTGGTCCCCGCAAGAGCCATGCTTGTGCGAAGCCACAAGCATGCCACCCGCCGCTCACAGGATGACCCGGAGAGGGCCGGAGCGACAGGCGGGACGCCTGTCCCACCAGATGGGGGGAGGTCATTCTGTAAGGAGTCCTAAGAAACCATCGCGGGGATGACCGGTGCGCGGCCGACGGAGTAGTACGCGAAGCCGGCGCGTTCCATGGCGCCGGTCTTGTAGAGATTGCGCCCGTCGAAGATCACCGGCGAGGCCATCAGCGCCTTCATCTTGGCGAAATCGGGGGACTTGAACTCGTCCCAGTCGGTCGAGATGACCAGCGCGTCGGCGCCGCGGAGCGTCTCGTAGAGCCCGTCGGAGATCTCGAACTGCCCGGGGTTCTCGCGTTCGACATTGTCGGCGGCGACAGGGTCGAACCCGCGCACCCGCGCGCCGGCGCTCCGGGCGAGGGTCATGAGGGAGACGGCCGGCGCCTCGCGGATGTCGTCGGTGTGGGGCTTGAAGGCCATGCCCCAGAAGGCGAGCGTCTTGTTCTTCAGGCCGCCCTCTTTGGCGAAGTGCTGCTCGATCTTCTTGAAGAACAGCACACGCTGGCGCTGGTTGACATCGTGGACGGCCTGGGACAGCTGGGTGTGCACCCTGGACTGGTTGCCCATCTGGATGCAGGCGAGGGTGTCCTTGGGGAAGCACGACCCGCCGTAGCCCAGCCCGGGGTAGAGGAACTGGTTGCCGATGCGCTTGTCGGCGCACATGCCCTCGCGGACCCGGGCGATGTCGGCGCCGTAGGCCTCGCAGAGGTTGGCCATCTCGTTGATGAAGGAGATCTTGGTGGCGAGGAAGTTGTTGGAGGCGTACTTGACCATCTCTGCGGAGCGGATGTCCATGATGTAGATGGGGTGGCCCTGGCGGACGAAGGGTTCGTAGACCTCCTGCATGAGGGCCGCGGTGCGGTCGTCCTCCACGCCGCAGACCACGCGGTCGGGCTTCATGAAGTCGTTGATGGCGGCGCCTTCCTTCAGGAACTCGGGGTTGTCGGCGACTGAAAAGGGAAGGTGGCCGACGATCCTGCGGATCCGCTCCTGGACGGCGTGGGTGGTGCCCACCGGAACGGTGGACTTGACGACCACGACCTTGGGCTCCTGGTTGGGACCAAGGGCCTTGATCGCGCGCCCGATGGCGTCGGCGGCCCCCCAGACGAAGGACATGTCCGTCTCCCCGTTCTTGGCGGTGGGGGTGCCGACGCAGATGAAGATCATCTGGGCGTCGCGGTAGGCGGCCTCCTGGTCGGTGGTGAAGGCGAGGCGCCCGGCCTCGACATTCTTCTCCATGAGCTCGGTGAGCCCGGGCTCGTAGATGGGGCAGCCGCCCTGCTTGAGGATGTCGATCTTCCGCTGATCGAGGTCGAGGCAGACCACCTCGTTCCCGGTGGCGGCAAAGCAGACGCCCGTGACCAGTCCGACATATCCGGTGCCGACCATGGTGAGACGCATGACTTCACTCCTGAGACCGATTGAACCACGGAGACACTGAGCCACGGAGGGATCAGATGGACGGGAGCAAGGAGGGGTGGTACGAGGCGGGGGAGGGCGGTGTTCGGCCGGCTCCGCGCTGAAGAGGAGCATCCCCATCGACTCGCGGAGACACCGCCCGCGCTCAGCCATGTGGTGAGGCCGGCAGTCAGCCCATCAACAGGTACACCATGGCGCCGACGGCAACGAAGCCCATCAGCACCAGTACGCCGGGCCTGTCCAGGACTTCCTGGACGAGGTCGAACCCGGCCCCGGCGGCCCGACTCGAAGCGACGAGCCCGCCGATCGATTGCACCTTCCCCACTTCAACATGGACGGGGAATCCGGAAATTGACTTCTGATCGTACTGCTGGGCGAGCCGATCGCGGGTCTTCCCGTCCTCCACGGCGACGACGAACTGGAGTCGGTCGTTCCGATCCGCAATGCCGACACCCACGACCCCGCGCTGGGCGAACTGGCCGCCGTGGCGCAGGAGGAGATCCTCTGCTTCACGGAATGAGATTGACTGGGACAAGGACATTCGGAGGGTTCACGGGCGTGCGGGGAGGCCGAATCGGCCCTGCCGAAAGAGGATATCGGCGCTCGGCTGAAGGCAAGCGAGCAATTGAAATATCGCACACCAACAAGGGGTGAGCAACCCGAGAGGCGGACGGACCGATCAAAAACCGAAAATCAAGCCACAATGCTCCCGGTTATCGGCCGCGAGCCAGCACCCGGGCGCCGGCTCCGATGTCGTCCAGAACCCGCTGGATGGGCACCGCGAGCCCGAAGTCTCCCAGGCCGTCCCTCCGGACCGCGACCAGGAGCCCCAGTGGCTGCGGGAGTCCGCGCCCGGGCGTCGTGAGCAGGAGCGCTCCGGAATCGCCCTCCTGGCAGAAGTCGGGGTTGAGCGAGAGATCCGGCTTCACTTCGATGAAGGCCGGATTCAGTGTGTACGAGGCGGGCGCGGCTGCCGACCGTGTGCGCTTCTTGCCTGGGTGTCTGGTGTAGGTGATCGGTGAGAAGACGCCGGATGCGGCGTAGCCGACCGTGAGACCGGACACGGCGCCCACCGCCTGCACAAGCACCCGTCCGTGAATCGCGGTGCGGGGAACAAACGAGAGCGAGTCCATGGGGAACGGGTTCGGGTCAACCCGCCCGATCCTGCGCGGGAACCCGGGGACGACCCGCGCCGGCCAATGCGCACCGATGAGCGAGGAATCCGTTCCCTTGTTGACCTTGGCCAACGACCCCACCCGGCGTCCGGGCTTCCTGGATCTCATATTCAGCCAGGCCACCGTGTCCCCTTGCTTCCCGCCCTCGAAGGTGTGGCCGCACGAGAGCAGGTACCTGCGGCCGGCGTGCTCCACCATGCAGCCGTAGGTCCCGAACCACCGATCGTCAGCGGATGCCCGGTCCAGCATGATCGGCTGCCCGGGACGGATGGGCCGCATGAAGCATCGCGTCAGCCAAACGAAGAAGTTGATCACCGGCGCGTGTCTCCACGACCGAAGCGATCACATCCTGAGCGGCGTCACCCGGCTTGTCAATATCGATGTAAGGACCGTAGAACCCGCGGAACCGCCCCCGGTTCGACCCTCCGAACCCGACCCCCCGGTCTCCCTCCGTGATCTCTGTGCCCTCTGTGGTGAACCCCGGATTCAATAGTTGGGCGTCGGCGCGCGGAAGTGGCCCATGTTGATCGACCGGAACCACTCGATGGTCTTCTGCAGCCCCTCGCGCAGGGGGACTTTGGGCTCCCAGCCCAGGTGCTTGCGGGCCAGGGTGATGTCGGGCTGGCGCTGGCGGGGGTCGTCGGCGGGGAGGGGGCGCATCACGAGTCTGGAGCGGGAGCCGGTGAGCTCGATGGTGAGCTCCGCGAGCCGGCGGATGGTGAACTCGCCCGGGTTGCCGATGTTGACCGGGCCGATGAAGGCGTCCGAGCCGTTCATCATGCGGATCATGCCCTCGATGAGGTCGTCGCGGTAGCAGAAGGAGCGGGTCTGGGCGCCGTCGCCGAACAGGGTGATGTCCTCCCCCAGCAGGGCCTGGCGGATGAAGTTGGAGACGACGCGCCCGTCGAACGGGTGCATGCGCGGGCCGTAGGTGTTGAAGATGCGGACGATGCGGATGTTGACCCCGTTCATGCGGTGGTAGTCCATGAACAGCGTCTCGGCGGCTCGCTTCCCCTCGTCGTAGCAGGCGCGCGGGCCGAGGGTGTTGACCGAGCCCTTGTAGGTCTCCGGTTGGGGATGGACCTCCGGATCGCCGTAGACCTCGCTGGTGGAGGCCTGGAGGATCTTGGCGCGGCAGCGCTTGGCCATTCCCAGCATGTTGATGGCGCCCATGACCGAGGTCTTCATGGTCTTGATCGGGTTGTACTGGTAGTGGCCCGGGGCGGCGGGGCAGGCGAGGTTGTAGACCTCGTCGACCTCGAGCCAGTAGGGGAGCGTCACATCGTGGCGGACGAGCTCGAAGTTGGCCCGCCCGAGCAGGTGGGCGACATTGGACTTCTGGCTGGTGAAGAAGTTGTCGAGGCAGATGACGTCGTGCCCGGCTTTGACAAGGCGGTCGCAAAGGTGCGAGCCGAGGAAGCCCGCGCCGCCGGTGACGAGGATGCGTTTGAGGGTGGACATGGGGGGAGGGTTTAGGGTGTAGGGTTTAGGGTCTTGGGTCTTGGGTCTTGG
>DOJA01000079.1:9045-9237 GCA_003511945.1 Phycisphaerales bacterium
CGGCGCCGCCCGTGACGAGGATCCGCTTGATGGTGGACACCTGAGGGTGGCTCCGGAGGGCTTCGGGTGGGTTCGGCGCGGAGAGGACTCCCCCGAGTGAAGGGGGGTCAGCGGGAAGGGCAATGAGGGTAGCATCGGCCCGCGGACGGTCGATCTGAGGGAGTCCTCGTCGAGCGGGGGGCGGGGGCAGGG
>DOJA01000106.1:0-230 GCA_003511945.1 Phycisphaerales bacterium
TGGCAGGTGGGCGAGGAGGCCTGAGGGCCCCCGTCCCCCCCGGTCCCCCCGCGTCCCGGCGGCCTTCCTGACCCCCCCATCGCCCCCACCGCGCCCACGCCACTCCCGCTCCGGCGCACGCGCCGATCCCGTTGTAGATCAGGTCGATCGAGTTGTTCACATACCCGCCGACATTGGTCTCGAACAGGCGGGAGGCGATGAACTCGACGATCTCGTTCACCGCGCCGAAG
>DOJA01000106.1:366-6823 GCA_003511945.1 Phycisphaerales bacterium
GATCTCGTTCACCGCGCCGAAGCCCATCCCCGCCGCCGCCAGCACGACGAACAGCGCCAGGGTCGGGCGCACCGCAGGGGCCAGGAACCGGCGGACCGCCTGCGCACAGGCGAGGGTCGTCATGAAGAACCCGAAGGCGTGGACAACATTGTCGTACTTCAGCACCTCCGGCGGGATGATCCACAGCGAATAGAGCACCGCCCTGGTCTGCGCTGGGTCGTTCAACTGGGCCAGGCGCGTGGGCACCGGGACGGTCCCGCCCGCCATGTGCAGCAGCCCCCAGACCGAGAGCCCCCACAGCACCCCGCGGCTGAACCGCGCGCCGCGGTGCGCCCACAGGATCAGCGGGATGAGCACCAGCATCTGCGCGAGGTACGCTGCGAACTCGCGGTTCCCGGTGGCCACGATCGCCACCGCCGAGGCGAGCAGGTAGCCCAGGGTGAACACGATGAGCGCCGGGTCGCGCGGGATCACGGCGTCAGCGTACCCTTGACCGACGCGAGGCGCGCGGCGCGCTCCTCCTCGCGGAGCCACTGGCGTTCGAGCCGCGCGGGATCGCCGAAGCGGGAGGCGAACATGGCCGCGTGCCGGCGGGGCGAGATCATGCCCGGAGGTTCCAGCATGATGTCGCGGAAGTAGGCGCCGAGCTTCTCCCGCTCGTACCGGAACAGGTACCGCAGGAGCGCGTAGGCCTGGGCGTACGAGACGCGGGCGGTCTCGGCGTCGGCGCCGGGGACCGAGTTCATGGCGACGAAGGCCTCCAGCGGCACCAGGCGCCCCTTCTCCATGGCGGCGATGAACTCGCGTTCGCGCTCGGGGAAGTCCTCGTCGGGGCCGAAGGGGCGGTCGGGCGTGAGGGTCTCGAAGCACGAGGCCAGCCCCTCGGTGAGCCAGAAGGGGTACTGGTGGGCGCGGGACTGCAGGCCGCAGTTGAAGGCGATGAGGTGGGCCGCCTCGTGCGTGGTCTTGGTGACGCTCGCGGTGTGGACCTCGGACTCCAGGCGGGTGGCCTCGGCCTCGATGTGCTCGCGGATGCGTTCGGCCTGCTGTTCGAGCTCGTCGGCGCGCCCGACCTCGCCCCGGCGCGCCTCGCCCGCGCGCTTCTCGGCCTTGGCGGCGACGGAGCGGAACTCGTCCAGCTGCTGCGACGCGACGCGGAAGGCCGGGCTGTCGGCGTCGTTGTAGAAGACCACGCGGTTCGTCCGCGAGGCGTAGTACCCGGCGATCCAGGAGGCGTCCACCCCGTCGTACCGGCGCGCGAACTGGGCGTAGTCCTCGTGCGAGTCGATCAGCACGCACTGCAGCTTCTCCGCCGGGGGCACTCCCTCGAGCCCCAGGCGGCGCATGGTGCGCTGGAACTGGTAGTAGGTCCGGTCGAGCAGGCGCGCCCGCGCGATCGTCCAGTCGCGGTCGCAGTTGGAGAGGATCACGAAGATCTCCGTCTCGTAGCGGGCGAAGCCCGGCCCGGCCTCCGCGAGCGTCCGCTCGGCGGCCAGCTCGTCCACCCCCAGCGTGTACCCCGGCTCCTTCGTGAGGCCGCGGAGGTACTGCGCCGCCCGCCCGTTGTCGGGCTCGACCGTCAGGATGGCGCGAAAGATCGCGTCGGCCTGACGCAGGTTGCCTGACGCCTGCGCATCGAGCCCCGCGCGGATGCGCTGGTCGAGCGAGGCGTAGCCCGCGCTCGTCTGCGCGCTCGCGGCCACCGGCCCGGGGCGCACGCCCGAGGCCCCGGCGAGCGCCAGCAGGAGCACGCCTGCCGCGGTGAAGAGAGACTGGGTTGGTCGCATCGCCCGGAGGTTCCGCTGCACGCTTCTCGGACCCCGAGAGTTCGGCGGGCGCCTGCGCGAAAGGCGCCCGGGCCGCGTGGGCGGCGCCCCGGGGGAAGGGGGACACTCCGGCTCTTGAGCAGTCGGCGCACGCCGCCGACCGGACCGTTGATGGATCGGCCGGTCTTCGACGCGCCGACAGCGACGGGCGTCGACCAACCCGGTCCGTGCGCCGGCGCAGCCGATGCGGGCCATCCCGGTGGAGCGACCCGCAGAGCCCAGGGTCCGATTTCGCCTACACTCCAGCGCCGGAACACGGAGCCAAGGGTTGTCGGACCGAGCAAGGCGAACAGGCGGGTTGCTTCTGAGCGTCGGGCTGCTCGCCGGGAGCGCCGGGGGGGCCGGGTGCTACCAGAAGGTCGTCCGCGCGGATGGCCCCCTGGCCCAGGAGTACACTGTCTACGAGAGCGATCAGGAATCGGGGCTGCTCGGGCCGTCGAAAGACAAGAAGGACGAGCCCGAGCGCGTCCGTCCGAGATCCAAGGGCATCCAGTAGCGCGACCGTCCCAGAACAGGGAGCGACATGGGCATCGAGTCAGCCATCTCGGCGGAAGGGTTCCTGACCACGCAGCTCCAGCGCGTCATCAACTGGGCCCGCCGGTCCAGTCTGTGGCCGATGCCCTTCGCCACCGCCTGCTGCGGCATCGAACTGATGGCCACCGCGTCGAGCCGCTACGACCTGGCCCGCTTCGGCGCCGAAGTGATGCGGTTCAGCCCGCGTCAGAGCGACCTGCTGATCGTCGCGGGACGCATCAGCATCAAGACCATGCCCGTCCTCCAACGGATCTACCAGCAGATGACCGAGCCCAAGTGGGTCATCTCGATGGGCGCCTGCGCTTCCACGGGCGGCGTGTTCGACACCTACGCCGTCGTCCAGGGCTGCGATCAGTTCATCCCCGTCGATGTGTATGTCCCGGGCTGCCCGCCCCGTCCGGAGCAGCTGATCGAGGGCGTCATGGCCATCCAGCGGATCGTCGACAATGACGGCATCCCGCCCCGCGGCCCGGACGGGAAGCGCCTGCCGCTGAACATCGCGCTGCAGCCGTCGCTGGGCGTCCGCCCGCAGCCCGTGCCGCTGGGGGCGTGAGCGAGGCATTGAGTGTGGAACACGGTCCCCTCTGTGCGGTCCCACGGGTCGCCCGCGACTGCTGCACACCGCTCCTGGGGCGCGGACTACGCCCGCGGCTTGAAACCGAGCAACTCGTGAGGGTTTCAGAAAACAAAGCGGACCCCGCGTGAAGCGAGGTCCGCCTGGATTTCAGTGAATGCATTCCGAGCTCGAACTCACGCCCGACGACGACGAGCGCCGGCGAGGCCCATCAGGGCGAGGACGGAGACGCCAGCCGGAGCCGGGATCTCGATCTGAACGGACGGGCCGTTGATGACCTTCTTCTGGATGAAGGCCGTGGTGCCGGGCTCGCTGGAGGTCTGCAAGTTGTTGTTGAACTGGAGCTGGACCGAGGTCACTCCCAGACCGGTGAGGTCGATGGTGACGGCTGACTCCCAGATCCCGAAGGACGGGCTGCCCGTCTGCGGCATGGGAGGATTGACGGTCATGACATCCTGCCAGAAGCCGCCCCCGCCGCCGATGTCCGTGATGAACAGGGCGCCGTTGATGTTGGCCTGCGTCGCGGCGGTGCCAATGCCCGTGAGCGTCCAGTCGCCCCGCTCACGGATCGTGAAGCTCTTGAGGAACTGACCGGGCTTGGCGAAGATGAACATGCTGAGCGTGCTGGAGGTGGTGTCCGCGCCGCCGTTGGTCGACTCAGACGAATACTGCGTCGGGAAGAAGAGCAGCGAGTTGCCGACCCGGATGGGCGCTCCGAACAGCGCGGCGGCCGGGTTCGGGCCAGGCGCGTTGGTGTCTTCCTGAACGCTCACAAAGTCGGGGTTGGTCCCGGCACCGGGGAAGTTCCCGTAGGGGAACACGAGTGCGGAAGCGCTCGACGCACACAGAGCGATCGCGCCGATGGCCGCGGAGCCCGCGAAGGTGATCGAATGGCGCATGTGCTCTTCTCTCCTCAAGCCGCGCGATGTCTCGCGCCGGTGTCTCTTCTCTTCCCATGACCGAGGTCGAAAACCGACCCGGCCCCCATCACCATTATTCTGACCCACAAGCCCTGCTCACGCAAGGGTAATCGGTCGGTTGTGCGCGAATCTCACGAAAAATCCGTCGATTTGTTCGGTTTCTGTTAGCGTTGGATGCGACCGTGGAGCGATCCGGGAGACCGAATCAGGCCCGGCGCCGACGGGTCGAGGCCACTCCGAAGACCCCCAGCAGCGCGAACGCGCCGGGCGCGGGGACGACCACCGCGATCGACGGACCGGAGACGACGCTCTTGCGGATGAAAGCGACCGTCCCGGGCTCGCTGGTGGTGGCGAGTGTGTTCTCGAAGGTCAGCAGGATCTCTCGGATCCCCAGGCCGGTGAGATTGATGGTGGCGAAGCCGTCCCATACGCCCGAGGCGCCGCCGCCGGAAGCGGGGACGCCGGAGGTGAAGAGCGGCCCGGAGATGGTCCCGGCGGTCCCGGGGCTCAGATCCTGGGCAGACAAAAGGCCGGATGCGGAAGCCGATGTGCCCGCCGTCCCGGTGCCGGTGAGGGACCAGTTGCCGCGCTCCTGGATGGTGAGCTGGCCCAGGAAAGTCCCCGGCTTGGCCACGATCCGCATGGAGAGCGTGGAACGGGTGATGTCCGACGCCCCGCCGCTGGACTCGGAAATATAGCCGGCGGGAAAGAAGAACAGAGAGTTGCCGGCCCTGATCGGCGCGCCGAAGAGCGGAGTCGGATCAGTCAGTGACTCCTCCGAAACCCCGAAAATGTCAGGATTCGAGCCGGAGCCCGGGTAGTTCCCGTAGTTGGTCACCGCTCCGAGCGCGGAACCCGTCCACGCGGCCATTGCGGACAGGCCGACAACGGCCACGAGCGACAGCTGCTTCCCCATTTGAACTCTCTCCTCGACACCGAGGCCTGGACCCCGGAGAACGCGTTTCTGCCACGCTCAACACGCGGCGTTCTGACCGATGGCCCCTCCCAGGACCATCGGCTGAGGGAATATGCCACGGATTTTGCCCCGGGGCAAGGGATGGAACCCACAGTGTGAAGTTCTAGGACATTCGCCCTTGCGTCCAGTCACGATCTGGTGTGACTTTGGGCAATCCCGCCCCAGGGGTTGCACATTCCTGTTTTCAGAGTAGGGTTCCTCTGGAGGCGGAGCCCGAAAACGAGAGAGGGGCCGCGGAGCCCCAGGGGTGAACGGGCGAATGGGACGAAACACGATCGGGTGGGGGGTTTGCGCGCTCTGTCTCGGCGCAATCTCCCTGGTGCAGCCGTCGGCGGAGGCCCTGATTGTGGTCGGGGGATCTTTGCCCCGTCCGGACGGCGCGTGGGTGGGGCGCTGGAACGGCTCCTCCGGCGTGGCCATCGGATCCAGATGGGTTGTCAGCGCCGGGCATGTGCGCGGCGGGGCGGGTTCGCTGTTCGTCATGGACGGGGTGTCGTACCCGGCCAAAGCGGTGTACTTCGCTACGGGCGCCGACCTGATGCTGATCGAGTTGCACGACACGCTCCCCGGGTGGCATGTCATCGCGGATTCCCTCGTGCCGGGCACTCGTGTGCAGATGAACGGGTTCGGCCTTGTGAACGGCACGGTCCTGGCCGCGGGAATTCAGTGGGGAACCACAACGGCGGAATCGTGGGGCGAGAACATTCTTGACATCGTCGCGCCCAGCTATGTGAGCAGTCGCTTTGACCGCTTGAGCAACGGGGGACTTCCGGCGGAGTGCGCCGCCGCCACCTTTGATTCCGGCGGGGGCATGTTCGTCCGCACGGAGTCGGGCTCGCTTCGACTGGTTGGCATCATCACCTCGGTGGACGGTTCCGTGGGTGTGACCTCGTACGGGAACCGGACCTACGGGGTGAACATGACGACGCAGACCGCGTTCGTCGCCGGGGTCGTCGGGCCTCCGTGCGACGGCGACGCCAACGGCGACGGCATCGTGGACTCTGACGACATCACGACAGTCCTTGAGCACTGGGGCGAGGTTGTCGATCCCCACACTCCGGGGGATACGAACGGGTCCGGGTTCGTCGACTTTGAAGACATCATGACAGTCCTGTGGAACTGGCTGGAACTCTGCGAGTGAACCGGGCCTCGGCGTCCTGTATACTCTCGGCGTGATGCCGACCGTCACTTCCGCTCTCGCCACGGTTGACCTGCAGGGGTATGTCCCCGTCGCGCTCCTCCTGATGATGGCGGTGACCTTCGGGGTCGCCAACCTCGTCCTGACGCGGATCATCGGCCCCTCGCGCGACGGCGCCGTGAAGTCGGTCACCTACGAGTCGGGCATGAACCCGATCGGGACGGCTCGCAAGCGGTTCAATGTCCGCTTCTACATCATCGCGATGACCTTCCTGGTGTTCGATGTCGAGGTGGTGTTCCTGTACCCATGGGCCGCCACCTACGCGAACATCGACCCCCGGACTCCGGAGGGCGGCGCGTTCCTCGCGCGGGTGCTGTTCTTCATGGCGACGACGGCGATCGCGTATGTCTACGGGTACCGGAAAGGCGTCTTCCGCTTCGACTAGAGCGCATCGTCCGCCGCGGCGGACGAGTCGAGAAGGGGTAGAGC
>DOJA01000106.1:6879-9342 GCA_003511945.1 Phycisphaerales bacterium
TGAATCGCCCGCCTTTGAAGACAAGTCCGGCGGACCCACCGTCTTGCACAGTCGGGTGTTGTCGAGTGATGGCTCTCAAAGAGCCGCTCACAGAATGACTCGACGAGGGACTGGAGAGACGGGCGGGCCGCCCGTCCCACCGAGGAGGAGAGGGCATTCTGTGCGGGGCTCTGACAGAATCCCCCGGCCTGCTACCCATGGACCGAAGATGCTCCAGCCAGGCGGACACCGCGAGGCGCGCGGGGACCGGCGCCTCGTGGCCCTCGCGCGCCTCCGGCGCTGAGCGATGGGCGGCCGCGTTCGTCGCCGTTTGCCTCCTCAGCGTGATCGGCCTCGCCGCCTGGACCGAACCCTCTCCCACCGGGGTCGGCACGCACGAGCGGCTGGGGCTTCAGCCGTGTGTCTGGCTGATGGCGACCGGGCGCCCGTGCCCCACCTGCGGGATGACCACCTCGTTCGCCCACGCGGCCAACGGGGACCTGCGGGCGTCGCTCCTCACCCAACCCCTGGGGGCGATGATCGCGATCGGGAGTGCCGTCGGATTCTGGATCGCCCTCCACACGGCGGTCTGCGGATCCAACGCCGGGCGGCTGACGGGACTCCTGTTCAGCGGGCGGGGGGTCGGGGTCGGGATCGGCGCGTTGCTGGCGGCGTGGGGGTATAAACTGTTGACCTTCGGCGGCTGAGAGCACGGGACGCCGCCCGTCGGCGGTGGGGATCCCTCCCGGAAGGGGGTCCGTATCGCCCCGCGAGACCTGGCTTGCACCTGAATCCCCGCTGGTCCCGATCTCTGGCTCTCGCCCTGGCCGTCCCGCTGGTGATGGGGGCGTCGTTCGGCGCGGGAGGTTGTGCCATCGGGGCCTTGGCGGGCGGGATGATGGAGTCCTATCGGCGGACCTCGACGCGGCCCGTGGCGGCGGAGTACGAAGGGCTGGCCGGCAAGTCGTACGCCGTGGCGGTGTACGGCGACCGGGTGCTCCAGGGGAGCCACCCGACATTGCTGCCGCGCTTGACGAACCGGATCAGCGTCCTGCTGGCCGACCCCGCACGGACGGGTGCGACGGGCTTTGTCCCCGCTCAACTCGTGCTGGAGATGCAGTTCGCCAACCCGGACTGGTCGGGGTGGTCCTACGAGCGGCTGGCCGAGGAGTTCGGCGTCGAACGACTGATCGTGGTCGAGCTGTACGAGTACCGCCTGAACGAGACCGGCAACGCCTATCTGTGGGACGGGGTGGTGGCCGCCAAGGTGGGCGTGGTGGAGGCGGACGGGTCCATCCCGAACGAGTTCGTCTTCAGCAAGGACATCCAGGTTCGGTTCCCGACCCAGTCGGGGCTTGGGCCGGAGGAGTACAGCCGCCCGCAGGTGCAGGCGGGACTGGAGCAGCGGTTCGTTGACCGTGTGACCTGGCTGTTCTACGAGCACCAGGAGCCGTACTACCCGGAGTACTGAATCGGTGGACCGTCGGCGGCTGAACTGGTTGCGGGGCGCGGGGTTGTCGGTGGCTGCGATGCTCTCGCTCGGCGGGTGCAACATCGTCGGCCCGCTGTATGTCGTCGCGTCGGGGCCTCCGAAGACGCCCGCGGCGGTGGAGCTCGACGAGGACCGCAACCATGTGATCTTCATCGACGACTTTCGGAGTCGATTGCCGCGCCGGTCGCTGCGGACGCTGATGGCGGAGTCGGCGGAGACGACGCTGCTGGAGAAGGGCGTGCTGTCGAGCGAACGGCTGATCTCTTCTGCGGCGGCGTCACGGGTGGCGTCGGGCGAGACCGCCGACGAGCGCCTCCCGATCGCGGATGTCGGGAAGCGGATCGGGGCGGATGTGGTGATCTATGTCACGGTCGACGGATGGCTGCTCTCGCGCGACGGGCAGAGCGCGGCCCCGGCGGTGCTGACCCGTGTCAAGATCATCGATGTCGCACAGAACAAGCGGGTGTGGCCCGCGAACCCCGAGGGCCAGTCGCTGGCGATCCAGCCGAGCCAGATGCAGGGAGACCTCCCGATGACGCTGGCGGGTCGGTCGGAGCTCGAACAGGACCTGGCGAAACAGTTCGGGCTGGCGCTGGCGCAGATGTTCTACGAGCACGAGACGCGCGACAGCGCGCGGAAGTGATGGCTGTGGCGCTCCGCGTGCTCCATCTCGTCGAGCCCGCGGGCGCGGAATGGACGACGCTGGGCGCCCTCCGTGGTCTGGCGGAGGGGTCCGGCCCGGTGCGCCACGAGGTGGTCGCGCTGGGCGGGAGCGAGTGTGACGAGCGGTGCCGGGCGGCGGGGCTGTCGGCGCGGGCGAGGGTCGTGACGGTGAACGGACGGGCTGCGCCGGCGTGGATCGCGCTGCGGCGCGTGCTGCGCCGGCTGGGTCCGTTCGATGCGGTGCATGCGTGGTCGGCGGGCGCGCTGGTCGCCGGGTCGCTGGCGAACGAGGCCGCGCCGCTGCTGGCGACGCTGAGCGAGGCGCCGCC
>DOJA01000230.1:0-2893 GCA_003511945.1 Phycisphaerales bacterium
GGGGGGGCGGGGGCGGGGGCTGATCGCCGCCGTTCTGGCGGGCGCCTCCGGAACCGCGATGGCCGGCCCCATCTTCGCGCCGAACACCAAGCCGGAGTATGTCGACGCCTTCTACGCCCGCCAGCGTGTGCGCGACGCCGAGCGGGCCGTCGAACGCCCCGACGCCGACCGCTTCACGCCCATCCTCGGCAACCGGCTTACCGACTTCATCAGTATCGATCTGCGAGAGGGAGACATCACCGACCGTGACATCGAGGTGTGGTGGTCGTACACGCAGGAAGGCCTCCCGATGGAGCGCACCGACGCTTCTCCAGGCGGCCAGACCGAGAGCCCGAATGTCGAAGCCCCGGGCAACAACATCATCGGGATCCGGGCCGACGAGGTCGAGAACCTCGCAAACTCTCTCTTCGCTCGGTTGAATACTTTCGCTCCCCCGCTGGGCTTCGCGGGCGTCGGAGGCCAGCGGGCGTGGCAGCAGATCGTCGCCGACGCGTTCCAGCGCTGGGACGAGGTCTCTGGCATCCAGTTCATCTTCCGCCCCGATGGGGGCTCGCCCGTTCCGCCCCCCGGAGCCCAGGGAGACTTCCAGAACGCCGACACGGGGGACTGGGACAGCTCGGGATCGTTCGCCTGGGGAGGCACGACCGCCGGCGACATCCGGATCGCCATGGCCGAACTCGACGGCCCGTCCGAGCCCGACGGGTCCGCCGGCGGGATCCTGGCTTGGGTCTACGAGCCACGATCCGTCGATTGGGATCCGGGAGTCGCCGAGAACCCGATGCCCAGCCGCAACGACCTCGGACTCCCGGGCGACCGCACCGTGGACCCGCTCTGCGACGAGGACCCGATGGATCTCTCCGGGTGCAATCCGACATTCGGATACCCGGGCAACATCATCCTCGACCGCCGCGAACGCTGGAACGACCCGGCCACGCCCAACCTGTTCGCCGCTGTCATCGCCAGATCGATCGGCGCCGCACTGGGACTGAGCTACTCCTGCCCGTCCAACCCGTCCGAGCCGTTCGCGCTCCTGCAGCTGCAGGACCCCAACGAGCCGCTCCCGCCCCTGTTCTTCACATCGCCCCAGGAAGACGACATCAGGTCAGTCCAGCTCGACTACGGCGACACCCTGGAGACCAACGACACCCTGGGCGACGCACTCGAGATCACCTTCCAGCCCACGCCAGGGTCGAACGAGTTCCTCTTCGCGCCCCACCTCGCCTCCCCGCCAACACTCTTCCCCAGATCGACCCAGCTGAGCATCGGCAACCTGATCGAGTCCATCGCAATTGTGCCGGATGTCGATCGCTTCCGGCTCGTCCTGCCCGACACCATCTCCGTCGCGGACCTGACGGTCTCCGCCGAACCCGTCGGCACCCCATTCGTCGACCAGGAGTTCGTCCCAGGCAACCAGCTCGCCGGCTTCCCCGATTCCTGCTCCGGGCTCATCACCGCGGTCGATCCGTCACGGATCCAGGACCTGAGGATCCTCATCCAGACCTTCGACCCCTTTGTGAACTCGTTCAGCACGATCATCGCCGAGAACCGAACCCCGATCGGCGAGGCGGAGTCGGTCACCATCCCCGTCAGCGGCGGCATCTACTACATCTCAGTTTTCGGCGACGGGACCGACGACACTCAGCTCTACAACCTCACCATCCGCGTGGTCACCCAGCCGCTCGACAACGGAGAGGACTTCTCCGAACTCGCCCTCGACATCGGCGCCGACGCCTTCTACGAACTCGGCTTCTTCGGAGCCGCTTCCCGGCTGGCCACGATCGACGGACCCCACATCGCCGACGCCCACGACGCCTTCGGCGGGCGGTTCGTTCCCCGGGTCGCCTGGCCCGGAGTCGACCCCGCAGTGACCAGCGCCGGAGCCCATGCAACCTCCGTCGCCGCAGTCGCCGCGGGCGAGTCCATCGGTGGTTTCGCGGGGTTGGCGCCCGGCGCCGAACTCGCCTCCGCATCCGTCGCCACCGAAGTCTTCGAAGACGGCTCCTTCTCCGTCGGCAAGACCGCGATGTACTTCGCTCTCTGGGGGCTCACCGACCGGACCCTCGCCCGCCGGGTCGGGCTCTCCGACGCCGCCTCCGTTGTCGTCTCAACCTGGAGCGGTGGCGGCTTCTCACGCAACGGGGAGGACGCCGTCTCGCAGGCCTACGACGCCGCCGCCTTCATGAACGGCGCGACCATCGTCGTCGCCGCCGGGAACAGCGGGAGAACCGAGGCCCAGAGCTTCCCCGGGTGCGTCATCGACCCCCTACCGCCCGACGGATCGCCCGGCCTCACCTTCCTCGGATCACGCACCGTCGTCGCGCCGGCCACCGCGTACAACACCATCAGCGTCGGGGCACTCGCACGATCGGAGTCCGGCAACTTTGACCTCGTCGCCGGGTTCTCTTCCCGCGGCGGAATCGATTCGCTCGGTCCAGGCGCCACCGCCGATGTTCCCGATTCACGCACCGGAGTCGACCTCGTGGCGCCGGGCACCGGCTTCGCGCCCACGCCCCCGGACTTCACCGACGACGGGGTCGATCCCTGCGACTACGACGGCCCGACTCCCAACCTCTTCCTGAATGTTCCCGCGATCGCCCCCGGAGACGACCCCGAAGCCCCGACCGACCCCGCGTTTCTTGAACCGAATCAGGGCACCAGCATCGCCGCGGCGATCGTCGGAGGCGCCATCGCCCTCCTCCAGGACGCCGGCGCATCTGAGTCTCCCGCTCTGTCCACGCGCCCGGAGGTGATGAAGGCCGTCCTCCTGACGGGCGCCGTCAAACTCGCCGGATGGAACAACATCGCCGGAACCGGGCCAGGCAGGCCCCAGGACCAGCGCGACGGGCTGACCCCCGACCTGCTCGACCCGGCCAACCCCACGACGCGCCCGCGT
>DOJA01000230.1:2932-10254 GCA_003511945.1 Phycisphaerales bacterium
CCCCGCTCGACCTGGCGCAGGGCGCGGGACGCCTCGACCTCCGCCGATCACTCGAGACCTACCTCACCGGCTATCCCCCGGCGTTCCCGCCCCAGGCGTTCTTCGAGGGTCCGACCATCGACCCGGCAGCCACAGACCCCCGGCGCCCGACGATCCGCCGCCCACAAGAGGACCCGACCGAGCCGCCAGTTTTTCGTGGCGCCATGGTCGAAGAGAACGAACCGCTCGACCCTCCCGCGTCGCTCGAACTCCAGAATCGGATCCGCAACGGGCCGGAGTTTGGCAGCGCCGGACTCCTGATCGGGCGCTCCCAGCAGACCCGGACCGACGCGGACCTCAAGAGCCCCCGCCCGCCGCTGGGCCCGGGCATAACCACGCCCCCGCAGTCCCCTCTGGTCCCGCCGCGCCTCCCGGGAGGAACGCCCCCCGGAGTTCCCGGCCCCGGTGGACCCCCAACCCCGCCCGGCACGCCCCAAGGCGACGGCGGCGTCGCGCCCGTTGAGATCGAGCCCATCTTCGTCGACCCCATCGGGTGGGACGACGCCAACCTCGACCAGCGCCCGATTCGCCAGGGGGGGGTGGGCGCCGCCGTCGAGCCCGACGGGTTCATCGATTATGTCATCCGCGTGCCGCTCCTCGCCACCCGCCCCGACCCGTCCAACCCGGGGCTGCTCCTGCCCGCCGACCGCCTGACAGTGACCCTGTCCTGGCTGCGGACCATCATCTTCGACGAAATCTCTTTCGCCAGCGCCTCCGATCCACGCATCGGTTCCGTCGAGGCCCTTGAACTCGAAGACCTCAACCTCGAAATCTACCTCACCGACGCTCTCGGCAACATCATCGGCAACGAGTTCGACGGCACCGCCGTGGTCCGCTCGTCGGCCTCGACGGTCAACACCACCGAGCACCTCAGCTTCGAGGTGCCGCAGGACGGCATCTACCTCATCCGTGTGCGCTGGATCACCACCACAAACGACATCTTCGCCAATCAACCCGCCGCCGAGGTCCGCTACGGCGTCGCCTGGCGCGTCGACTTCTCCCCGCGCCCCGCGGTCTTCCGTCCCATGGGCTTCAAGGAACTCGCCGGCGCACTCGCCGGCTTCGGCTCAGAGATCGGCACCGACGGCTACCAACTCGATGGCGACGCCGACAAGGACGGAGCCATCAACTTCGACGACATCACAACGATCCTGGCCAACTGGGAGCGCTGAGCCCCTCTTCGCGGCCGCCCACGATCCCACCGTCCTTGAATCGCCCCCGGGACTCCCCTCCCGGGGGTTTTCCTTTGCACACGCCGGTCAGCCGATCCGTTCGCGCCCGCCCATGTAGGGGCGCAGCGCGCCGGGCACCGTCACCGACCCCTCCGCGTTCTGGTGCATCTCCAGGATCGGGATCAGCACCCGCGGGCTCGCCAGCACCGTGTTGTTCAGCGAGTGGCAGAACACCGTCTTGCCCCCCGACCCGCCCTCCCGGTACCGCAGGTTCAGGCGGCGGCACTGGAAGTCGTACAGCCGCGAGGCGCTGTGCGTCTCGCCGTACGCGCCCAGCGGCCTGCCCTTCGCCCCCAGCTCCCCGCGCCCGGGCATCCACGACTCGATGTCCACCATATCCGCGTTCTTCGGCCCCAGGTCCCCGGTGCAGCACTGCAGCAGCCGGTAGGGCAACCCAAGGGCCTGGAGCAGTTCCTCGACGATCTCGATCATCCGCCGGTGCCACGCGCGGCTCTCCGCCTCATCGGCCCGACAGATCACCACCTGCTCCACCTTGTCGAACTGATGGATCCGGTACAGCCCCGCCGTGTCGCGCCCCGCGGCCCCCGCCTCGCGCCGGAAGCACGGGCTCACCGTCGCCATCTTCAGCGGCAGGGCCGCCTCATCCAGAATCTCCTGCGAGTGCAGCCCCATCAGCCCGACCTCGCCGGTCCCCGTCAGGAACAGGTCGCTCGCCGACCCGCGCGACTGCTCCGCCACCAGATAGGTCTGCTCCCGCCCCGCGGGAAAGAACCCCGTGCCCACCATCGCCTCCTCGCGGACGAGCACAGGGACCGACACCGGCGCGAACCCGTGCCTCTCGCAGATGAAGTCGTAGGCGAACCGCAGCACCGCCTGGTGCAGGCGCATCCCGTCCCCGCGCAGAACATACGACCGCGACCCCGCCATCTTCACGCCCCGCTCGAAGTCCACCAGCCCCAGCGATTCGCACAGCTCCAGGTGCGTCCGGGGCTCGAAACCCCGCTGGGCCGCGAAGGGCTTGGCCGGGTCGAACCCCGCCGGGCTCCAGCGACGAAGTTCGATGTTGTCCTCCGCCCCCGCTCCCACCGGCACATCCGCGTCCGGCGGCTGCGGCACCTGCAGCAGCATCGCCTCCAGCGCGGGCGACACCTCGCCGATCCGCCCCTCCAGCGCCTGGATCCGCTCCTTCAACTCGGCGGGCTTCCGCCGGAGCGACTCGACCTCCGCCTCCAGGGCCGCCCGCTCCGCGCCCTGCGCCGCCTTCAGCTTCCCCATCAGGGCGCCGATCCGAGGCCCCGATTCCTTCGCCAGCCGGTTCTGCTCCGCGCGGAGCGTCTCCTGCTCGGTCAGCAGCCCCCGGCGCTCGCTGTCCAGCGCCAGAATCCCATCGATGTCCACCGCGATCCGCTTGCGGGCGGCACCGTCGCGGAACCGCTGCGGATCGTCACGGAGTTGCTTCAGGTCGATCATCGGGGCGGATAGTAGAGCACTTCGCCCACGCAGGGATCGCCGATCACCAGCATGAAAAAAGCCGAAGCCGCCTTGCGAGCGGCTCCGGCTTCTGCCACACGGCGACGGGTCAGGTCTCCGTGCGAGAGGCATGGTGGCAGGCCGCCCACCAGTCCCCCTATGACGAGAAACCGAGGTCTCCCGTCAGCGTGTTTCCCGGGCCGCTTGGCCTGACGCGGCCCGGTTCCCTTGTCCGGGCGAACCCGGACTGTCCTGAGCGCTTCCCAACGCCCAGAACTGACGTGCCCCCGCTCTCGCGGAGGTCTTCCCTCGCGGGCCCTGTCCGAGGACAGGGGCTCCGCCTCTTCTCAACTGTCATCAGAATAACCGGGCTTTGGTGGTCATGCCAACAGAAAACCCGCCCCCGAGCGCCATCTTCGCAGTTTTCGTATCCCGATCCAGGCCAACGGGTTACCCATCTTGCCGCGCCGGGCGGACCGTCAGCCCTCTGAGCCGGGGGTCGACGCCCAATGCATCTTCCGGACCAGCGTGTCCCAATAGGAGCAGCCCGGGTTGTGGACCAGCCGCACCGTAGTGGGATGACGCCGCAGGCGCACCGTGTCGCCCGTGTGCAGCGGGCGATGGACCTGCCCGTCCAGAACCAGCGTGGTCCCCAGCGCGGGCGACGCGTCGCGGCTCGCCGCCACGCCCTCAAGGCCCCGGGCCAGCATCGAGTTCGCCTGACGCAGCCGGATCTCCGCCCGGCTCGACCCCGGCACCACGATCGGCCGGAACGAGAGCGAGTGGGCCGCGATGGGGGTGATGACGAACGCGTCCAGATCCGGTGACAGGATCGGCCCGCCCGCCGACACATTGTACGCGGTCGATCCGGTGGGGGTGGAGGCGATCAGCCCGTCGCCCCGCACGGTCGGGCCGGGGTGCGCGTCGATGCTCAGTGAAAGCTCCACCATCCGGTAGGGCGGGCCGGCGGTGACGACCGCGTCGTTCATCGCCAGGTCCGATGATCGCTCCGAGCCGTCCGGCGCCAGCACGGCGGCGTCGAGCAGGATGCGTTCCCGCAGTTCCAGCTCCCGCCCGTCGAGCAGTCGCGGGGCCTGCGCGCGCAGCGCGTCAAGGTCGAACTCTGCCAGGAATCCCAGCCGCCCCAGGTTCACTCCCAGCAGCGGGAGCCCAAGGTGGACGGCCCGCCTCGCCTGCGCCAGCAGCGTGCCGTCGCCACCCAGGACCACGATCAGGTCCGCGCCGGCCGCGTCCGTGATCGGCCCGGCGCCCGCGTCGAGCTCGCCCACGATCCGCGCATGGGCGCTCAGCAGCGCCCGCACCTCGGGGAGCGCCTGCGCGACCTCACGCTTGGCGCGATTGACCAGGAGCAGGACTGCGCGTGCCATGTCGGGGAGAGTCTAACCGTGCCGGGCGCGGCTCACGCCATCAGGGCCGCAACTCGCCGGCGGGCGCCCGCGCCGGGGCGTGCGGGCGGACCTCGATGATCGGCTGGCCCCCCGCCCCCCCGGTCCCCCCGGATGCGCCGCGCCGGTCGATGGCCGCGCGGAGCGTCGACGCGATCGATGCCGCGTCCAGACCCGCTTCCTTGAGCTGCGCCGAGCGCCCGTCCTGGTAGATCCACGCATCCGGCAGGGCCATGCGCGTGACGAGCCCCGCGTTGAGCCCCATCTCCGATGCCGCCTCGACCACCGCCGCGCCGAACCCGCCCTGTGGACCGTGGTCCTCCACGGTCACGATGGGGATCCCGCGTGCGAGCAGCGACCGGATCAGCTCCGCGTCCACCGGCTTGGCGAACCGCGCGTCGTACAGCGAAACGCGGTGCTCCGGCCCCAGCGACTCGATGGCCCTGGCTGCGTCGTACAGCATCACGCCGAACGCCAGCACGGCGGCGTCCGGGCGGTCGTGCTCGCGGATCGCCCGGGCCTTGCCCAGCACGAACGGCGGGCATTCGCTCCCGCCCAGGGGCGTCTCGGCCACATTGTCCCGCGGGTAGCGCACCGCCGACAGCCCCGCCTCGTAGGTCCGCATGAACTCGAGCGCCGCCTTGAGCGACGGCTCGTCCGCCGCCCCCAGGATCGTCGCCTTCGGGAGCACCCGCAGGATGGAGATGTCGCAGAACCCGTGGTGCACCGCGCCGTCGCCCCCGACCAGCCCGGCCCGGTCCAGGCACAGCCGGACCGCCAGCCCCTGCAGCGACACCTCCTGGAACGCCTGATCGAACGCCCGCTGCACAAAGGTGGAGTACACCGCGAAGAACGGCTTCCAGCCCGTCTTGGCCAGCCCCGCCATCATGTCCATGGCGTGACTCTCGCAGATCCCCGTGTCGAACGAGCGCTCCGGGAACTTCGGCAGCACCTTGTCGAGCCCCGTCCCGCCCGGCATGGCCGCGGTGCAGGCGAGCACCTTCTCGTCCCGCGACATGAGCTCCACCATCGCCTCGCCGAATGCGGTCGTGAACGAACGCCCCTCCTTCTTGAGCTCCACGCGGCACGAATCGGGGTCGTAGCTGAACGCCGCCGGGGAGTGGAAGGTCGTCGAGTCGCCCTCCGAGATGCGGTAGCCCTTGCCCTTCACCGTCTTGACATGCAGCACCATCGGGCGGTCAAAGTCGCGCGCCTCGGAGAGGAACTCGATCAGCGTCGGCAGGTCGTGCCCGTCGATCGGTCCCACGGTCACCAGCCCGAAGTGCTCGAACCACGCGTCCTCGCACAGCGCCGCCTTGGCCGCCTCGCCCATCCGGTGGTAGGCGTCCTCGACCAGCGATCCGCCCGGCAGGTTCTTCAGCACCCGGCGCGCCGTCTTCTTCATCTCGCCGTAGATCGGGTTCAGCCGCAAACGGTCGAAGTACGCCGCCATCGCGCCCTGCGGCTTGCTGATCGACATCCCGTTGTCGTTCAGCACCACAAGGAACTGACGCTGGAGCACCCCCGCCCCGTTCAGCCCCTCCATCGCCACGCCGTTCACGATGGACGCATCGCCGATGAGCGACACCACCCGTCGCCCGCCCGGGTTCTTCGCGGGGTCGAAGCCCTCGCCGTTGAGCGAGTCCCCGCGCGCCACGCCCACCGCCGTCGAGATGCCCGTCCCCGCGTGCCCGACCGAGAACAAATCAAACGCCGACTCCCGCGGCTCCGGAAACCCCGCCATGCCCTCGCGCGTCCGCAGTTTCCCCAGCAGCCCCAGACGCCCGGTGAGCAGCTTGTGCGGGTAGCACTGGTGCCCGACATCGAACAGCAGCCGGTCGTGCCCGAAGTCAAACACATAGTGCAGCGCGATCGTCAGTTCGACCACGCCAAGGTTCGGCGCCAGGTGGCCGCCGGCCTTGGAGACCTGCTCGAAGATCGCCTCGCGGACCTCCTGAGCCAGCACGCCCAGGTCGTCGATCGACAGAGCGCGGAGGTCGGCGGGGGTCTTGATGGTCGGAAGGAATCGCATCCGTGGCTCCGGCAGGTTTCAATGTCTTCTGAACACAGTGTAGGAATCGGCGCCCAACCCATTGTCCCGTTCCGGCTGGGAATCGCCAGCCCCCAGAGCGGGAAGGGGCCGCTTGCTTATCGGGTCCGCACCGCCATGTAGTCGCACAACTCCAGCAGCGGAGCCCCCCGCGCCCCGAACGGCTTGATCGCCCCGTGGGCCGCCCGCTGCAGACGCCGGATCTGCTCCCGCGATTCCGCCACCCCGACGACGCCGGGGAAGGTGAGCTTCCCCGCCTGCTCGTCCTTGGCGGTGCGCTTCCCGGTGTGCTCCGCGGACTGCTCAACATCAAGAAGGTCATCCACAATCTGGAACATCAGCCCCACGGCCTCGCCGTATACGGTGAGCGACTCGAGCGCGTTCGCGTCCACCCGCGGGCGCCCCGCCTCGTCCAGCGGGAACGCCGAGATGGCCCCCATCCGGCACGCCCTTGTGATGAGCGCCCCGGTCTTCTGCGAGTGGACCAGGCGCAAGCGGTCGCGCTCGGAAGCGTCGTCCGGGAACCCGCCGAGGGTGTCCAGCACCTGTCCTGCGATCATCGAAGTCGTGCCCGTCGCCAGTTCCCGCGAGAGCATCCCCGCCAGCGCGCCCGACGCGCACCGCTCCGCGAGCAGCTGGAAGGCGAGCGACATCAGCCCGTCGCCCGCGAGCACCGCCATCGCCTCGCCGAACGCCACATGCGCTGTCGGACGCCCCCGCCGCAGGTCGTCGTTGTCGAGGGCGGGCAGGTCGTCGTGGACCAGCGAGAAGGCGTGGATCATCTCCACCGCGCCCGCCGCCGGGAGCGCCCGCTCCACCGCCCCTCCCAGGCACGCGCACGCGTGCATCGCCAGCGTCGGACGCAGACGCTTGCCCCCCAGCAGCAGCGAGTACTCCACCGCCCGCCGCAGGTTCTCCGGCAGGTCCAGCGAGGCGATGTACGACCGCATGAACGACTCGACCAGCGCCAGGGGAGCGGTGAGCGACGGCGGCGGCGCGTCCGCGATCGTCTCTGGGGCGCCCGTCTGAACCTGCACCGCGCGTCGGAGCGAGGAGGCCTTCGGAGTCTTCGTAGCGTCGGGCAAGGCGGGCATCTCCCGTTGGGTCCAACCGGCTCCCGCCCGAAGGGGAAGCCGGCGAAGGCGCGCCGCCCCCCCCCCCCCC
>DOJA01000230.1:10373-10946 GCA_003511945.1 Phycisphaerales bacterium
CATCAGGCGGCTCACCCGCGCCAGCGCCTGGATGTGATCGCTCGTCTTGTCCAGCGGGCTCGCCACCAGCACCACCAGGCGGACCGGTTTGCCGTCGATCGACGAGAAGTCGATCGGCTGGGCCGGCTTCCCGATCGCCATCGTCAGCGTGGGCACGCCGGGAGTCTTGCCGTGCGGGATCGCCAGTTCGTGCCCGATGCCCGTCGTCCGGGTCGCCTCCCGCGCCAGCACCGCCTCCTTCAGACCACGGGCGTCGGAGACCTTCCCTTGCGCCGCCAGCAGGTCGATCAGCTCACCGATGACGCCCCGCTTGTCGGTGGCCTCCAGCGGCACACGAACGGACGCGGGGCTGAGAATGTCCATCAGGTTCATCGGGAACGCCTCGACGGGGAACCACGACTCGCGCACACCGAACAGGTTGGACGCATGGTATCACCCCCGGTGCGCCCCCTCGGGAGCGAACCCCCGTTCGGCGTGCGCACACGGGCATCAGTCGGGACTCTAGGGGGTCTCAGCGGGAGTCCCGGCGGGGGTGCCGGCGGGGGTCCCGGCGGGGGTGCCGGCGGGGGTGTC
>DOJA01000047.1 GCA_003511945.1 Phycisphaerales bacterium
GGGAGGAGGGGGGAGGGGGGCTGGGAAGGCGTCCGGGCCTTCGCGGACGACCCGGAGCGCAGCTCTATTTGATCCCGGTGTCTTGCCTTCCAAGGCAGGCGACTGACTCGCCCGCCGCACTGCCCCTTCTTGACTCGATTGCACGCGACGCGTGCAGTCGAAGTGCTCTAGATTGCCCCCGGCTCTCGCCCCGGCCTTCTGACTCCCCCACTTCTCGGCGGACGCGTGGTCCCCCAGGCCCCGGGCGCGGCATGGTTCGCATGGAAACCTTCAAGGGCATCGCGGTTTCTCCTGGTCTGGCGATCGGCCAGGTGTTCGTCCTAGACGATGTGCGGACCCGAATTCCGCGCCGTTCGATCCCCCTGAACGCGATCGAGCACGAGAAGCACCGCTTCGCGGACGCGTTGAGCGGCGCCAAAGGGGAATTGATCGAGTTGAGCGCCCAGGCCGCCGAACGCCTGGGGTCGGAGTCGGCCAAGATCTTCGATTTCCACCAGTTGATGCTCCGCGACCGGTCGCTGACGCTCCCGATCGAGGGGCGCATCGAGCGGGACCGCGTGACCGCGGAGTACGCGGTGCAGGAGCAGTTCCGCACGCTGGCGGACATGTTCCGGGGCATGGACAACGAGACCTTCCGCACGAAGGTGGACGATGTCTGGGACCTGGAGCGCCGGCTGCTCAAGCACCTCATCGGGGAGCACCGCTCGGCCCTGGACCGGCTGGACCGCCCGGCGATCGTCATCGCCCGCGACCTGACGCCGACCCAGACCGCGTCGTTCCAGGGCAAGCCCGTGAAGGGCTTCGCGACCGACCTGGGCGGGCTGACCAGCCACACCGCCATCTTCGCGCGCGCGCTGCAGATCCCCGCGGTGGTCGGGCTGGACGGGTTCAGCGACATCGCCGAGGACGGGGACCCGGTGATCCTGGACGGCGAACGGGGCGTGCTGATCCTCCGCCCCGACGAGCACACACTCGAGTCGTACCGCGAGGCCATCGAGATCGCCCGGCGCGTGGCGGTGTCGCTCGCGTCGCTGGCGGAACTGCCCGCCCAGACGACGGACGGCACGCGCGTCCTCCTGATGGGCAACATCGAGTTCGCCGACGAGATGCAGGTCGTCATCGACCAGGGCGGGGACGGGGTGGGGCTCTTCCGCACCGAGTTCCTGTGGCTCACCTCCGACCACGAACCGACGGAGGAGGAGCAGTACCAGCACTACACCCGCTGCCTGTCGCTCTCCAGGGGACGCGAGGTGACCTTCCGCACCTTTGACCTGGGGGCCGACAAGTACACGCAGGAGCGGGCCGAGGACCCCGAGCGGAACCCGTTCCTGGGGTGTCGCTCGATCCGGTACTGCCTGCAGAATGTGCCGATGTTCAAGCGCCAGTTGCGGGCCATCCTGCGGGCGTCGGCCCACGGCAGGAGCCGCATCATGTTCCCGCTGATCACCGACGACCTGGAGCTGCGCCAGGCGCGGATCATCTGCAAGGATGTGATGGAGGACCTGGAAGAGGAGGGGATCCCCTTCGACGCCTCGGTGCCCATCGGGATCATGGTCGAGACCCCGGCGGCGGCGCTGATGGCGGGCTCCTACGCGGGGGAGGTGTCGTTCTTCTCGATCGGGACCAACGACCTGATTCAGTACACCCTGGCGGTGGACCGGACCAACGAGAAGGTCCAGAACCTCTACTCGGCGGCCCACCCGGCGGTGCTGAAACTGGTCAAGGATGTCATCCGGGCGGGGCGGCGGCACAACATCCCGGTCTCCCTGTGCGGGGAGGTGGCGGGGGACACCCACTACACCTTGTTGCTCATGGGGCTGGGGCTGCGTACCCTGTCGGTGACGCCCTCCCGGCTTCCCTTCCTGAAGCGGATCGTCCGGAGTGTCGATATCCAGACCTGCGAGCGGCTGGCCCGAACGGCCTGCTCGTTCGAATCCGAACGGCAAGTGACCGCTTATCTGCGGGATCAAGCCCGAAAGATCATCCCCGAGGCGTTCGACGGGCGTTCCGTCGAGGCCGGGCCCGGCACCCGCTGAGCCCGGAGCGCCTCGGACCAAGACCACCCTTCTCGACGCCGGGCGTTGCGTCCGCGTTGGAAGTCCGATCCTCGTCCTCCCGTGCTGAGCGTCGCTCGCCGGGGGGCGAAGGCAGTCCCGAGCCGGGCGACTCCCGCGAGGAGCGTGTCGAGTCGCCCGTGCCCCCGGGACCGCCGGTCCGGCGTCGCTCCGCCTGCTGGCGGGGCGCGTCGGAGGCCCGGAACTCCGGCGCTCCGCGCCCCCCGCCCGACGGCGAGACCGCCCTGACCATTCGGGGCGACAGCCAGGGCTCCCGCGTGCATTTTCCGAGCGCTGCGATGTCCCGACCCTGCCGGACGCCGACGGACCGTCGTCGCCCGGGCGCGCCCGGCGCGCGCGGGGCGGGCCTGCGGTGCGCGGCACGGGGGAGGGATCTGTCGCCCGACAAGGATTGTCCGTGAGCAGCGCGACCAAGCAGCAGATGGTGATCAATTATGTGCCCGGGGAGGAGTGCCGCGTCGCGGTGCTCGAGGACGGGCGGCTCGAAGAGTTCCACACCGAGCGGGCCGGATCGGTCTCGTTCGTGGGGAACATCTATGTCGGGCGGGTGACGAATGTGGAGCCGTCGATCCAGGCGGCGTTCGTCGACTTCGGGCTGGAGTCCAACGGGTTCCTGCATGTCTCGGACATCCACCCGATGTACTTCCCCGGGAGCGACGACAAGACCGAGCAGATCGGGCGGAAGACGCCCCGGCGCGAACGGCCGCCGATCCAGGCGTGCCTGCGCCGGGGTCAGGAGATCGTGGTGCAGGTGCTCAAGGAGGGCATCAACACCAAGGGCCCGACGCTGACCTCGTACATCTCGATCCCGGGTCGGTACCTGGTGATGCTGCCGGACATGGACCGGGTGGGGGTGAGCCGCAAGGTGGAGGACGAGGAGCTGCGCCGGGAGATGCGCCAGGCGCTGGACTCGCTGGAGCTGCCCGAGGGGTTCGGGTTCATCCTGCGGACGGCGGGCGAGGGCAAGGGCAAGGCGGAGCTCAAGCGGGACCTGGCGTACCTGCAGCGGCTGTGGAAGGACATCGAGCGTCGGAGGAAGGGCGGGAACAAGCCCCGGCTGCTGTACGCCGAGAGCGACCTGCTGATGCGGGTGCTGCGCGACCTGTGGACGACCGAGGTCAGCGAGATCGTGATCGACGACGAGTCGGCGCTGCGTCGGGCCGGGCGGTTCATGAAGATCGTTTCGCCCCGCAGCGCGACGAAGCTGCTGAAGTACGACCGTCCGACGCCGGTGTTCCACGCCTTCGGGATCGAGGAGCAGATCGCGCGGATCCACGCGCGGGAGGTGCCCCTGCCCGGGGGCGGGTCGCTGGTCATCGACGAGACAGAGGCGATGATCGCGATCGATGTGAACTCCGGCAAGATGCGTCACCACGGGGACGCGGAGACGACGGCGTACAAGACGAATGTCGAGGCGGTGGACGAGATCTGTCGTCAGCTGCGTCTGCGGGATGTGGGCGGGCTGGTGCTGTGCGACCTGATCGACATGATGAGCCGCAGCCACCGGCGCGACATCGAGAACCGCTTCAAGGAGCGCCTCAAGCGCGACCGGGCGGCGACCAAGACGCTGCCGATCAGCCAGTTCGGCATCGTGGAGATGACCCGCCAGCGTCAGAAGCAGTCGCTGCGCAACACGCACTACGCCAAGTGCCCCTCGTGCACGGGTCGGGGGATGCTCAAGCGCCCGGACTCGGTGGCGGACGACGCCATGCGCGAGCTGGCGGCCCTGCTGGAGCACGAGAAGGTGCACAAGGTGGAGCTGGTGGTCTCGCCCCGCGTTGCGGGCGAGTTGCTGTCGCACAAGCGCAAGACGCTCGGACGCCTGGAGTTCGTCACCCGCAAGCACGCGGATGTGCGCGTGAGCGAGGACATCCCCGTCGACCGGGTGTCGTTCTACGCCTACGACGAGCTGGGGGCGGACATCGACCTCGAGCGGCTCCCCCGCGCCAAGCCCCCGACCACGCTCGGGGAATGGGCGGAGAAGGGGGCGGCGGCGGAAGAGTGGGCGGTGGACATCCTGCAGGAGGAGGCGACGCTCCCCGCCGAGGCGTTCCAGGGCGCGGGCGACGAGGAGTCCAGCGGGGACGAGCTGATCCTCGCCGACGCGCTGCCCGAGGACGACGATGAGGACGATGCCGATGCGCCCGAGCCGCTGAGCCCGGACCTGCGCAGCGCCGAGTCGGTGCTGGACAACCAGTCGCAGGGCGGGCGCAAGCGTCGGCGGCGGCGCCGGCGCGGTCGGGGCCGCGGAACTGCCCGGTCAGCTTCGCGACGCCGAAGTCGAGCACCTTGACGTAGCCGTCGCCGCGCAGCATGACGTTCTCGGGCTTGATGTCGCGGTGGACGACGCCCCGCTCGTGCGCCGCGGAGAGCGCCGTGCACACCTGGATCGCGACTTCCAGGCCCGGACCGAGCGCGAGGCGGCCGCGCGACAGCGCCGCGCGCAGGGTCTCGCCTTCGATGAGTTCGCTCGCGATGTAATAGGTGCCGTCGGCCTCGCCGATGTCGTACACCGTGACGATGTTCGGGTGGTTCAGCGCCAGGACCGCGCGCGCCTCCTGCAGGAAGCGCGAGACGTACTGGCGGTCCTGGACGAGCCGGGGGGCCAGCACCTTGAGAGCAACGGCGCGGCCCATGCGGTCGGTGGCGGCGTATACGTCGCCCATGCCGCCGCTGCCGAGGCGCTCGCCCACCTGGTACTGCGCGACCTGCCGGCCCTGGAGCGAGTCGCCGCCGAATCGGTAGTAGTCGAGCCGCGCGCTCCAGCCGAAGCGATCGCGCAGCGGCG
>DOJA01000250.1:0-493 GCA_003511945.1 Phycisphaerales bacterium
ATCCGGCCCCCGCCCCCCCGGAATCCGAACGCTCAAGTCTGCCATTCGAAACGGGCGACCCTGCGCGCCCATGGGCGCGCTTCCCTGGACGGGAGAGACTCTGTGCGGCATGTTCCGGATCGAGGGCGCGGTTATCCGAACAACCGCAGCTGGTCCGCGTCCCCTCGTTCCTCGATCAGCGGACGCCGGAACGACGCGCTGCTCAGGCGCGGCATCGCCCGATCCAGCCCGAATCGCTTGCTGAACACGCTGAAGGCCCGGCCGATCTGCTCCGCAATCGCGCCCTGCCCGCGCTGACGGGCACCGAAGGATGCGTCATAGAGGCGCCCGTCCGGGCGGCACTGGCGCATCAGCGACTCGATGTGGTCCGCCCGCAGCGGGAACTCCCGACGGATCCAATCCACAAACACATCCTTCACTTGCCAGGGAAGCCGGAGCAGGATCCATCCGGCGCTTGTGGCTCCCGCCTCCGCCGCCGCCTCGAGCAGCGCGG
>DOJA01000250.1:544-805 GCA_003511945.1 Phycisphaerales bacterium
CGCCGCCGCCTCGAGCAGCGCGGGCACCTCGGAGTCGTTCAGCCCGGGGATGATCGGGGCCGTCATCACCGCGACCGGCACGCCCGCCGCGGAGAGCTCCCGGATCGCCCGCAGGCGCTGCGCCGGGGACCCGGCCCGGGGCTCCATGGACCGCGCCAGCTCCGGCTTCAGCGTCGTCAGACTGATCGCCACCCCCGACGCCCCCACGCCCGACAGACGCGCCAGCAGGTCGATGTCCCGCAGCACCAGCGCGCTCTTGGT
>DOJA01000250.1:889-9011 GCA_003511945.1 Phycisphaerales bacterium
AGCACCAGCGCGCTCTTGGTCACGATCGACACCGGTTGCCCGCACTCCGCCATCAGCTCCAGGCAGCCCCGGGTGATCCGCAGCGCCCGCTCCGCCGGCTGGTAGGGATCGGTCACGCCCGACATCGAGATCGGCTCGCCCGACCACTTCCGGTGCGCCAGCTCCCGGCGCAGCAGGCCCGGCGCACCAACCTTGGCGAAGACCTTGGCCTCGAAGTCCAGCCCGCACGAGAGCCCGAAGGTCTCGTGCGTCGGGCGCGCGTAGCAGTACACGCACCCGTGCTCGCACCCGCGGTAGGGGTTGATCGTCCAGGCCATCGGAAGGTCGGGGGAGTCGACCGGGTTGATGATCGTCCGGGCGTGGTCGCGGAACACCTGCGTCACGACGCGCTCGCCCGGCGCGCCGCCATCGATCCACTCCCGGTGCTCGTGGATCAGGTCGTCCGCGCCGCCCCCCTCCGGCAGAACGGTGAGCGCGATCCGCTCCCAGCGGTTGGGAGGGTCGATCTGCGCCCCGCGAGCGTGCGCCGGTCGTCTGGACTCGGGCGCCGGCGTGAACTGGTGCCGTTCCACACCCGATCATATACCGAACTATTACTCAGACAAGAAGCCCCGATCGCGCCCCCACAAACAGCGCGAACGGGGCCGGTGTCTTCCTTCCCGTGGGCCTGCTCAGCGCCGGGACGCGAGCAGGTCGCGGATCTCCGTCAGCAGCTTCTGATCCGCGGTCGGTCCAGGGGGCGGGGCCGCCTCCTGCGCCTTCTCGAACTGCTTGCGGGCCGTGTTGATGCCCTTCACCAGCATGAACACCGCGAACGCCACGATCAGGAACGAAATGGTGGCGTTGATGAAGGCGCCGTACCTCATCTCGACCAGCGGCGCCCCCGCGTCGTTCGTCCCCATCTTGAGCGAGAGCGCCGAGAAGTCGACCTGCCCCATCAGGTACCCCAGCGGCGGCATCATCACATCCTTCACCAGCGAGTTCACCACCGTCCCGAACGCGCCGCCGATGATGATGCCCACGGCCATGTCGATCACATTGCCCTTGAGCGCAAACTCACGGAACTCCTTGACGATGCCCATGCGATGACCTCCCAGCGTGCGACGGGCGGACCGAACGCCGCCCACGAACGCGCATGCTACCACACTTCCTCCCGCAACCACCCACCCGCCTCAGCGCACCATGAGCCGATCCACCAGCTCGATCGGGTGCATCGCCTCCCGGGCGCAGCCGTCGTGAACCTGGTGGCGACAGGATGTCCCCGGGGCCACCAGCACATCCCCAGGCCCCAGCGAACGGACCGCCGGGAAGAGCGACAGTTCCCCGATCTTCATCGACAGGTCGTACCGCTCCTTGGTGTAGCCGAACGACCCCGCCATCCCGCAGCAGCCGGAGTCCAGCACGCGCAGCGAGTCACCCGTGAGACGGCGCAGCAGCCGCGCGCTCGTCGCGGCGCCCCACAGCGCCTTCTGGTGGCAGTGCCCGTGGAGCGCAACCGCGCCCTCCGGCTTCACGAACGCCGGCCTCCGCGGGTGATGCTCCCACTCGCGATCGAGAAAATCCTCGGGGAGGAACGACATCGACGCCAGACGCCGCAGCCGGTCGCGCTCCGGCCCCGCGTGTCGCAGCGACAGCCATTCGTCCTTGATCGCGCTCAGGCACGACGGCTCGCACACCAGCACCGCGGTCGCTCCGCCCTGCTCGACCGCCTCGACCAGGCGCGCGGCGGTGCGCGCCACCGTCCGCGCCGCGTCGTCCAGCAGCCCCGTCGAGATCAGCGCTCGCCCGCAGCACCCTGCGTCCACCACCAGCGCCCGGTAGCCGAACGCCCCCAGCACCCGCAGCAGCGCCTCCCCGATCCGCGGCTCGTTGTAGGCGGTGAAGCAGTCGCCATAGAGAAGCACATTCCGAACCTCCCCCTCCCTCTGGGAGGGGGCAGGGGGAGGGACACCCGTCACCCGCCTGAACAAACTCCGCTCAAACCGGGGCAGGGTCCGCCGCGGCGCGAGCCCCAGCAACCGATCAACAATCGCCCGGTGCAGCGGGTGCGCCGCCACGAAGTTCGAAACCGGCGCCAGCGCCGACCCGATCCGGTTCAGCAGCCGCACATGACCGAACACCCGCGCCCTCAGCGGCACACGCTCGCGCGCGCGGTACGACTGCGCCAGATACTCCGCCTTGTACTGCGCGATGTCCACATTGCTCGGGCACTCGGTCTTGCACGCCTTGCACGACAGGCACAGGTCCAGCGTGGCGAGAGTCTCAGGGTCGTTCCAGGCAGGGGAAAGCGAGGAGCGAGAAGCGAGAAGCGGAGATCCATTCTCTGATCCATTGTCGCTCTCCGCTCTCTCGCTTCCCGCTCGAACCGCCTGCCCCGTCACCGCGAGCCGGAGCGCGTTCCCCCGCCCGCGCGTCGAGTGGCGCTCGTCCAGCGTCGCCATGTAGGACGGGCACATCGTGCCCCCCTGCTTCTTGCGGCAGACGCCCGCTCCGTTGCACAACTCCACCGCGTGATCGAACCCTCCCTCGCGCTCGTAGTCGAACCATGTCGCCGCGGGCGCCGCGTGCAGATCGAACCCCGCCGGGCGCACGCGCGTGCGCTCGTGGATCGACTCGATCGACTCGGGGTGCTCGCCCAGCGGCACGATGTTCCCCGGGTTCATCAGCCCCATCGGGTCGAACAGCGCCTTCACCTCACGAAAGGCCCGCATCAGTTCTGAGCCGAAGTACCGCTCCAGCAGCGGCCCGCGCGCCCTCCCGTCCCCGTGCTCCCCGGACATCACCCCGCCCAGCGAGCGCGCCAGGTCCGAAACCTCCACCGCGATCTCCTCCATCGCCTTGCGGTCCGCCGGGTCACGCAGGTCCAGCAGCGGACGGACATGGAGCACGCCGACCGAGGCGTGCGCGTAGAACGCCGCGACCGTGCCCTTGCACGCTACGATCCGCTTGAACTCGCGGACGAACTCGCTCAGTCGCTCGACGGGCACCGCGTTGTCCTCCACGAACCCCAGCGGCTTGCGCGAGCCCGGCACGCCGTGCAGCAGCGGCTCGCCCGCCTTGCGCAGCTTCAGCGCCCGCGCCATCGATTCCGGGTCCGTGTAGCACGCCACGCCCGCCGACGGGCACCGCTCCGCGATCAGCGCCCGCAGCCGATCGAACCGCTCTGCAATCTCCTCCGTCCCGTGATCCGAGAAGAACTCGACATAGAGAACAGCGGAAAGCGGAGAGCGGGGAGCGGACATCGGACGAGGCCCGGCCTTCGACTCTTCGCTTCTCGCTTCCCGCTCCCCGCTCTTCTCCCCCGGTTGCGGCATCAGCTCCACAAACTCCCGGCACTCGATGTTCTCCCGCGCCAGGCCGATCACCATGTCGTCCAGCAGCTCCACCGCTGATGGGTGGAGTCCGAGCAGCGGCACCACCGCATCGATCGCCTCATCCATCGACGCGAACCCGATCACCGCCAGCCCCTTCGCCTTGGGCACCGGGTGGAGTCTCAGCGTCGCGTGTGTGACGATCCCCAGCGTCCCCTCGCTGCCGCAGACAAGGCGCGCCAGGTTCAGGGTCTCCAGCGGATCGACCCCTCGGTGCGCCGCCTCATCGATGTCCGCCAGCATCCCGTCCAGCCCGTAGCCCGCGTTCCGCCGGAGCGTCTTCGGAAATCGCTCACGGATGAAGGGCTCGTAGCGCCGGCAGATATCGATGACTCCCTCGCTGAGACGCCGAGCTATCGGCTCCGTCAGCCCGGAGCCCCTCGCCAGCGTGACCGTCTCCCCCGTCGAGAGCAGCAACTCCACCGCCTCCACGCTCTCGCTCGTCCGCCCGTACCGGATCGACCGCGTGCCGGCGGCGTTGTTGCCGATCGCCCCGCCGATGTTGCATTGTCGCGCCGTCGCCGGGTCCGGCGCGAAGAACAGCCCGTGCCCGCGGAGCCGGTCGTTCAGGTCGTCGATCGTGATCCCCGGCTGCACGCCGCAGGCGCGGGCCTCCTCACTGACCCATTCCAGGCCCGTCAGAGTGGGCGACACATCGATCACCACCGCCCGGCTCACGCACTGCCCCGCGAGCGAGGTCCCGCCGCCCCGGGGCAGCATGGGCAGCCGTTCATCGCGGCAGTACTCGACCACCCTTTGCAGATCGTCAACACCCCGCGGGATCACCACCCCGATTGGCTCGACCTGGTACATCGACGCGTCCGTCGCGTACAGCATCCGGTCGTGCGCACCGAACCGCACCTCTCCCGCGATCAGCCCGCGCAGGGCGGCCTCGTGCCGACGCCTGTCGAGGGCGTCGTCGAGTCCCAGGGCCACCGGCTTCGAGTGCTCCGCCATGAACGCCAAGCGTAGATCAACCGCGCCCCGAAGGCGACGCGCCGACCCGGCCTGGAGTCCCTCGCAGAATGACCTACCCCATCTGGTCGGACAGGCGTCGCGCCTGTCGCTCCTGGCCCTCTCTATGTCATTCTGCGATGGACTCTTAAGCCGGCCCGATCGCCCGGCGCGCCATCGCCGGCTCCAGGTCCTCCGCTTCCAGCGCCACCGCGCCCCGCGGGGCCGTCCGCGCGTCCGGTGCGTCCCCGTCGTCCCGGGCTTCGCGGGTGAAGATCGAACGCACGCCCTCGCGCATCTGCAGCGTCAGACTGAAGACCATCGGCACGAGCATCAGCGTGAAGAACGCGCTGACGAACAGCCCGCCGATGACCACCGCCCCAAGGCCGCGGTACATCTCCGACCCCGCGCCCGGCGCGATGACCAGGGGCAGCCCGCCGCCGAGCGTGGTCATCGTCGTCATCAGGATCGGGCGGACGCGGGTCCGCACGCTCTCGGCGATCGCCCGCAGCGGCGGGAGCGACTCCTCCATCGGCGCCCCGTCGATGACGGGCGGGTTCATGAAGTTCAGCGCCTGCTCCACCAGCAGGATCGCGTTGTTCACCACCGTGCCGATGAGGATGATGAAGCCGATCATCGTCAGCACATCCAGCTGCTGCGGCGCGATCGTCGGGTTCATTGCGGTCCACTCATGCACCAGCCGCAGCGCCCCGAACCCGCCCACCACGGCCAGGGGCACGCTGAACATGATGACCAGCGGAAACAGGAAACTCTCGAAGAGCGCCGCCATCAGCAGATAGGTCACCGCCAGCGCCCAGATGAACCGCGCCGTGCCCAGTTCCGGCCACATCGCCACGCTCACCAGCAGCCCGCCCACGACCAGCCCCAGAAGAACCGACCCGACCACGCCATACGCGAGCGGCCTGGCCCTGGCGCTCCGACGCGTCGCGGCCCCGACCGCTCGCGCCGTCGCCACAGCCGCCAGCACCAGCCCGCCCGCCATCACCAGCAGCCCGGCGCCCGCCAGCGCCCGCTGCCACAGCGCCATCGGACGACCCGCCGCCTGGCGGTCGACCTTCCCGAACAGCGAGCCCCGCACCTCGTCCAACTGGGCCGCGGTGCCCTCCAGTCGGACGCGCATCGTGCGGTCGATCAGACCCGCGGCCTCCGCGGGCCCGACGATCTTCTCCCGGATCTCGCCCATCACGCCCTCGAGCGCCCGACCCTCCGGGGGCGTGATGCGCACCGTGACGCTCGGGAGCTCCTCGATCCGCTGCACCTCCTGCGGCGCGAGCGCCGGCACGATGTTCACCAGCGAGTCGATCGGCACGACTTTCCCTGCGGGCGTGGCCACCGGCACCGAGGCGAGCTGCTCCTTGTATTCGAGCCGCCCGCCCAACGGCAGGACCGACAGATCCACCTTCCGCCCGTCGAGGAAGAAGTCTCCCGCGAAGGCGCCGTCGAACAGCCCCCGGACCGCCGTGCCCACGCCGCGCGTCGTCAGCCCGAGTTCGCGCCCCGCGTCGGTGACGCGCACTCGGAACTCCGGCTGCGTGAGGTTGAAGTTCGCAGGGTCCGGGCGCACATTGCCGAAGCCGTACAGCCCGGCGGCCTGCATGAACATCGCCCCCGCCGCCGCCTTCACCCGGTCCAGACGAGGCCCGGAAATCTCCAGGTTGATCGTGTTCCCGCCGGCGGCGACGCCCCGACCGAACAGCGACGCCTGCGACGCGCCCCCGAACGCATCCGGGATCGAGTTCATCGCGCCGGTGAGCAGCGACCCGATCGGGATCACCACCTGCTTCTCACGACTGGTCCCGCCCACAAACATCCCGCCGTTGAACGCGCCGATGAAGCAGTTGTCCACGCCCACCGGCCGGAACATCACCGGCTTCCCGTCAGGCCCCGGAGGACCGAACCGCATGATCGGGGGCAGCGTCGCGATCTGATCCGAGGGCGTCTCGAGATAGGGCCGGATGTGCGCCTCGATGCGCTCCGCGAACTGCTCCATCTGCTCGACGCTCTGGCCGGGGGGGATGAGCAACCCGCCGAACACCAGGTTGCGGTTCCCCGCGGGCAGGTAGTCCAGCGGCGGCGTCAGCCGGATCGACCCAACAATGCTCGCCCCCGTCATCACCACGATGAGCACCGGGCGCAGCGTCCACCCGCGCCACCCCGTCATCAGCCAGTAGACCAGCGACGCGAACCCGTTCACCATCCTTGCGCACAGGGGCACAAGCCCGAACAGGTCCGCCATGGCCCCGCGACGCTCCTGGGCGGCCCCCGGCGCTCGGGCCTTGACCCCGCGGAACAGCACCGCCGTCGCCGAGGGCACCACCGTGATCGACACGATCAGCGAGAGCGACACCGACACCGCCAGCGCCAGCGTGAGATCGAAGAACAGCTGCCCCGCCTCCTCGCGGATGGTCAGGATCGGGATGAACACCGCGACCGTGGTCAGCGTGGACGCGAGCACCGCCGTCCACACCTCCTTCGCCCCTCGGTACACCGCCATGAGCGGCGCATCGCCCGCCAGGCGGCGCCGGTCGATGTTCTCGATGACCACAATCGCGTTGTCCACCACCATGCCCGTGGCGAACGCCAGCCCGGCCAGGGAGATGACATTCAGCGTCCGTCCCGCCGCCAGCATCACCAGGAAGGTGCCGATGATCGAGATCGGGATCGACAGCGCCACCACCAGCGTCGACCGCAGCGACCGGAGGAAGACCAGCAGGGCGACCACCGCCAGCAGGCCGCCCTTCCACAGGTTCCCCAGCACCAGATCGATCGCGGAGGTGATGTAGGTCGTCTCGTCGTACACCTGCCTCAACCTCAGGTACGGCCCCGCGTGAGCGTCCAGCTTGGGCAGGATCTCGGCGCGGACCTCCTCAAGGCGCGCCCGCACATCCGCCATGACATCCATCACATTGGCGTTGCTCTGGCGGATCACATTCATCGCCAGCGACGGCTGCCCCAGCGAGCGCACGAACCCGCGCCGCTTCTCGTACCCGACCTCCACCGTCCCGACATCGCGCACATACACCGGGCGGGGCGTCGTCGCCCCCGTCATGGCGGCCTCTTCGGGCGTCGGCGCCCTGAACGCCACGATCGTGTCCAGCACATCCTGATCCGAGTCAAACTGACCCACAACCCGGACCCGGTAGTCCCGCTTGCCCTCGGCGATCGTGCCCGCCGACACATTGCGGTTCTCGTTCCGCAGCGCGTCGATGACCTGCTGGTGGCTCAGCCCGCGCTGCGCGAGAGCCACGGGGTCCAGCAGCACGCGCACCTCGCGGTCGCGCCCGCCGAACACATTCACCTCCGCCACCCCGTCGATCCGCTCGATGTAGGGCTTGACCTCCCGGTCCATCGAAAGAAAGAGCGTCGACACATCGAAGTCCGGCGCCAGGTGCTGCTTCGCCGGGTCCACATCGATGATGATCCACGCGATGGCGTTCTCCGCCGCCCCCTCGGCCGCCTTGATGAACGGCTCGTCCACCTCCTCGGGGTACTCGGGCACCTGGCGCAGCGAGTCCGACACATCCTGCAGCGCCCGCGAGATGTCGGAGCCCACATAGAACTCCAGCGTCACCTCCGCCGTCCCCTCGCGGCTCACCGACCGCATCGACTTCAGGTTGCTCACATTCTTCAGCCGCTCTTCCTGCTCCTTCGTGATCTCGTCGACGATCTCCTGCGGGCTGCGCCCGGGCCAGTTCGTCGTGACCGTGATGATCGGACGGTCCACCGTGGGCGTGAGCTGGATCGGGATCGCCCCCAGCCCGATCAGCCCGAACATC
>DOJA01000102.1:0-279 GCA_003511945.1 Phycisphaerales bacterium
GAAAAACGAGCAGAAACAGAATCAGAGGCGAGGCGCCGCGCCAGGTGAGCGGCCGTCGCGGCGGCGGCAGCAGTGCGACGCGCAGCGCGTCAAGCGACGACCGCACGCTCGTCGCGGCGCCCTTGGATCCCCACATGTTCCGCTGTGCACTGGCCACGCACGCTCTCCAATGTGTTCACCACTTTCCTGGTGATGACGCCGCCCTGCCGACGACCGATGATAGCGCTCAAACCAACCGGGAAGGCGTAGGGTGCGCCAAGTCCGCGCGGACGCACCATC
>DOJA01000102.1:459-1952 GCA_003511945.1 Phycisphaerales bacterium
CGAGCCTTGACGCACCCTACGACAGCCCCCAGCGACAACTACCTTTCCAGCACGACCATTCTGCGGTTGCCCGCGTCGGCGATCCACACTCGGCCGCGCGGATCGACGCGCAGGCCCCATGGCGTGAGGAACTGGCCCTCGCCTCGACCGTGGCTGCCGTAGCGGCCGATCAGCTTCCCGTCGAACGTCGTCGCCGTCAGCCGCCCGGCGCCGTATTCGATGATGTAAAGCAAGCCGTCCGGCCCAGCCGCCAGATCATACGGAAAATCCAGCGCCAACGGTTTGCCCGGTTCGCCCAGCGGCCCGATCAGCTTGCCGTCGTCCGTGAAAACCTGCACGCGGTGGTTGTCCGCGTCCGCGACGTAGATCGTCCCATCCCGCCAGAGCAGGCCGGCGGCGCGCTGAAACGCGCCAGGCTCCGTGCCCGACGCGCCGAAACTGGCGAGGAACTTGCCCTCCGCTGTGAACTTCTGCACACGATCGTTGCCGCCATACTCCAGCACGAAGAGCGAGCCGGCCGCGTCCTCCACCACCTTCACCGGATAAATGAACTGCCCGGGCTCGCGGCCCAGCGTGCCGAACATCCGCACCACTTCGCCGGCCTGCGTGAAAATCACGACCCGGTTGTAATGCGTGTCCGCCACGGCAATGTGCCCGCTCTTCAAAAGGCACGCGCCCTCCGGTTTTCCCGAGGCGTACTGCGGCATCCACCACTGCCGCTTGAGCTGAAAGTTCTCGTCATAAATGAGCACGCGCCCCGCCTTGTCGAGCACGATCATCTCGCCGGTCCCCGGTATCGCCCCCCGTACTGCCCCCGGTATCGCTCCCGGCTTGGCGCCCGCGCTGCTCGCCGCGTCTTGAGGCCAGTGGTTCACGCCCACCGCGCGCGGCGGCGGCGAGGTCGTCTCATCCGGCGGCACCACGAAGTAGCGAAACGATTTGAACGCCAGCGATGGTTCGTCATCGCGCGAACAACCGGGAATCCAGAACGCCAGCAGAAGCAGCGACAGCAACCAGCGCAGGCTGACGCGTGAACCGGCGGGCAGCGGCTGCGCAGGCGAGCGATGCACGAAACGACGGGTGACGCCGATCGACTCGTGGCGCACGAGCGTGTCCGACTCGACGCCGCGAAAATGCGAGGTCTCGACGACGATTGCGCTGCTCGGTGCGGACACGATCTCCAGATGCTCGGGACGAATGCAGGCGTGCATTTCCGTACCAACACGGGCGCCCGTACCAGCGCGCTCACCCGCGCCAGTATGTTCGCCCGCGCCTGTACGCTCACCCGCGCCAGCAAGCTCACCCGCGCCAGCATGTGTGCTCGTCTGCACCCCATTCCGCTCCCGGCCATCCGTTGGTGCGGCGTCGCGGCTTGCCTCTTCGCGTCCGCACCACCAATGAAGTTCCTCGCGCGGCAGCCAGTTCACCTCGCCGAGGCATCGCGCCGCTTCCAGCGTCGGTGGCGATCGGTAGAGCGTGTCGACATCGCCGGT
>DOJA01000102.1:1987-2548 GCA_003511945.1 Phycisphaerales bacterium
GTCGACATCGCCGGCAAACACCAGGCGGCCTTCGTTCAGACAGATGACGTGCCGGGCCTCGGCGAGCACCACGCCCGGCTGATGCGTGGAGAACACCAGCGATGCGCCCCGCTGCGCAATGTGCTCACGAATCACCGCCCAGAACCGCGCTGCCCGCGCAGGATCGACATGCGCCAAAGGCTCGTCCATCACCAGCACCGGCGCTCCGCTCGCCAGGCATCGCGCCACGGAAAGCCGCGAACGCTCCCCGAGCGAAAGCGTCGCCGGTCGGGCGTCGGCGCGGTCGGCCAGATCAAACAATGCGAGAAGCGCATCGGCGTCGGAGTTCGTCCGGTCCTGCGGCGGCGGCGACACCGCCCGCAGATGCTCGCGCACGCTCAGGTGCGGCCAAAGCCCGAAATCCGGCGGCGACCAGAACAGAGGCAGCGACGCCGCTGTTGCACCGGAGTTCTTTGATTTCGGTGTCGGCGCGATTGAACTGCGCACCTGGCCGCGCAAGGGGGACTCGAAGCCGACGAGCAGATTCAGCAGCGATGTCTTGCCCGCGCCGGACGGGCCGAG
>DOJA01000102.1:2737-3418 GCA_003511945.1 Phycisphaerales bacterium
TGTTGGCGGAGGATCGAATGGCGGCGTCCACCGCGCCGCCAGGGCACACACCGCCAGCACGGCGGCGGGGACGAGCATCGCCGCGACGACGCCGGCCGAGAGCAGAGCCCGCTGGCCATAGTGCATCTGATTGTACAACTCCACGATGGCCGGGGTCATGCCGATCGGCGCGAGCGTGACGGAGACCACCAACTCGAAATACGCCAGGGCGAAAAGGACGGCGCCGAGCCAGAACCACGAGCGACCGCGCAATCGCCAGAGAATCGCCCGGCCCGCGCGCCGCTGCGTCGGTTGCCCCTGCGCCATCAGATGCGCCAGATGCACCGCTGTCGAAGGAGCGGCGGCATCGAACAGCCCGCGCAACAGCAACGCCGGCGGCAGCAGCAGCAGCGACACGCCCAGCACCAGCGGCACAGGCGTGTCGAGGACGAGGCTGAATGGCGTAAGTGAGAACAAGCGCATCAAAAGCAGCGCGACGACGATGCCGCCCAGCGCGCCCGGCAGCGACAGGAGAATGAGAAGGACGCGGGGCGATCTAGCGTGTCGTTTTGGCTGTGAACCGGGCGATCTCCGCGCCGACGTCAGCGCCAGGATCAGCAACACCGCGCCGGTGCTCATCGAGGCGAAGTAAAGGCTCGTGAGTAGTTCATCGCCCAGGCGAAAGTGAGTGATAAACTCGGC
>DOJA01000102.1:3453-4107 GCA_003511945.1 Phycisphaerales bacterium
TAGCAATACCCACCCGGGCAGAATCAGAATCGCTGCGGCGATCAGCCCCGCGCACAGCCACGCCAGCAGGAGAACTCGGCGAATGGATCCTGGCGCTTCGGGCAAGCAGCGCGACGACTCGGTGACGGCTTGCTCGTTTCCAAGCGACTTTCCCAGCATCCACAAAGCGCCGCCGACGATCACCAGTTCGCACGCCGCCGCCAGGCTTGCCCGCAGCGTCAGGGCGGACAGCGGCGCTTGCAGTTGCTGGGCTTCGTGCAGGGCAATGCTGACCGAGCCGGCGCTGGTGGTTTTGCCGGCTGCGCCATTGAGGAGCGCCGCCAATTCGAAATCGCTGAAGGCGAGCAGCATCACGGCGGCGGCGGCGAGCAGCGGGGCGTGGCACTGGCCATGCGGAAGCGTCGCCAGAAACTCGGCGATGCGCTGTCGGTTGGATCGACACGGAGGGGCAAGCCGGCGCAGGAAGCGCGCGGAGTCCGACAGGGCCGGCGACGGCGCTAGATAGATCGCGACGACCGCGACGGGCGCCAGTTTCAGCGCCAAGAGCAGCGTGTAGAGGATTTCGTTGAGCAGCGGCATTCGCACCAGCGACAGCGGGCCGTCGCTGTAGGCGTAGCCGACGACGACGGTGGGCATGAGCCAGACGGCGGCGAG